>NZ_JBDNJQ010000082.1:0-35131 GCF_051172895.1 Nostoc sp. CALU 1950
TTAGAGTTAGTGTAACTAGATATGTAAAGTTTTGTATTAGGATTCAACATTTCTGATTTATCACATATACTCTTTCACCTAACCAACTTTCATAAATTTCACGGGATGGCTATATCAACACCAAGGCAAATTTGGTGGGGTAGGCTTATATTAAAAGCTGAGAGTTGGAGTGCTTCCATTGACAGCCTGCAAAACCTCGGAGATATTATAAAGTCTCTTGAATCAAAAGGAGGCTACGCCATAACTCATGTGGGGAAACTTGAACGTTCCGATAAAAAGCCTTTTACAACAGAGGAAGCTGATGATATATTAGAAGCTTTGCATTGGTTTCTCTCTTTTTCTAGAGGCTTTAGGACTTCTCCCATTCTATTAGTCGGTTATGACAACAGTGGGAAAAAGGTTTGGGAAAACTGTACTTCTTATACAACATCACCCTGGCGAAGTGTGCATTCGTGGTTTGCAGATTCACAAGATTCTTGCAGTCTCGGTAAACTTTTTCCAGGTTTCCTTAATCGCTGGCGAAGTACTACTTGGAATCAGCCAATAAGGTTTGCAATCCATTGGTATTTGGAAAGTATTGCTCAAGCCGGAGCTGTACAAGGTTCCATTGTTTTGATGCAAGCTGCTTTTGAAATCCTTGCTTGGACTCTTCTAGTGGAAGAAAAAGCTATCATCAGTCAACAAGAATTTAAAAAACTTCCAGCAGCTGAACAACTAAGACGTCTCCTTTCACAGTGTGGTGTCCCGCTAAAAATACCTGACAGCTGAACTGAATTGCTCAAAGCCTCAAAAGAATTAAATTGGGTTGATGGCGCACAGGCTTTAACAGAGATACGTAATGCAATCGTTCATCCTAATCCAAAAAAGCGTCAAAAATATCTTAACCGACCCTTTCCAGAACAGATAGATACTTATAAACTTGGATTATGGTATCTATAACTCATTCTGTTAAATCTTTTTGAGTACAAAGGCGACTACTTCAACCGTATAGCAAATAAGGAATTTTATCAGGAAAATATCGAAGCTGTTCCTTGGGTTAAAAAATAAACTGAAGCGATGGGTGTGGAATTAGGAATTTGGCAAGGTCAATATCAGAATCTAGAATTACCTTGGTTGCGCTGGTGGAAGAATTAGGGTAATTTGCTACAAGAAGGATGGGAGCGATCGCGCTTCTGCTTGCTGCGATCGCAACGCTTGGCTGCTAAACTAAGAGAATTAAATATTAACCTCGACCAGTTAGTTTAGTTATTTTGGCAACTATCTTTAGATAGATAGGGTAAACAGTACGCAATCAACCATCAGAAATCGCTTGCTAGTACTGAAAAAATAAAACTTTCATATCTAAAAATCTATATTGCATCTTTAGTTGATTTTGTCAATATGTAATCTCTAGTATCGTCTAATAAATCAGCAAGGCCTTCTCAGGACTTAATCTATATTCATGCTTTCAGTGGATGCAGTTATGTCTTTATAAATGCGACTATATATATGTCCTCAAACAATAGATAGTTGCTGTTGTCCAAATGAAAAAATATGATTTTCTCTGACTCCAGTAACTCCGGCTTTATCCAATTGTTTGATGTTTTGAGAAGGTAACACAATGAATAATATCCTAAAGCGCACACTTCTACCCAGCCTCATGGCTGCAAGTTTAGCTGGTGTAAGTATAATTCCCGCTAAACCAGCTGCTGCTGATGATCAAGTATTAAGAGATGCAGGTATTGGGGCTGTTACCAATGTAGTCACCGGAGCAGTTAGGGGAAATGGTAGTGTATTAAACAATGCTGTTAAAGGTGGTGTCACTGGTGCAGCTGTCAATGGTGCAAATGGTCTGAGAAACACTCGCAATCGCCGTAACCGGAACGTTGTTCAAGATGTCGGAGTTGGTGCAGGCGCTAGCGCAGTAACTGGTGTAATTACTGGCGATAGCAAAGATACCCTTGGAAATGCTGTTGATGGTGCAGCCGTAGGTGCAGCAATCCATCTATTAACCAATGGCAAATAATTAGTAAATTCATCAGCCGAAATATTTTCCAACGGTTAACGAAATTATCCCTCCCTAATTCCTCTCCTTCCTAAAAGAAGCAAACCCAGCCTCTCTTCCCTAGTAGGGAAGGGAGGTTGGTGAGTTAGATTTATTTGAGATATATACCACCGTCAAGATTCAGATGACCTTAGACTTAATAGTAAATTCTAGCCCTTCAGTGCCTTTCTAAAGTTTCGACGATAGGATTGATTTGTAATAAACAAAGCTGGCCATAGCAAAGATAAACCAATGCGATTGGTCAAAGTTGGATTAAAATTTGTCCGCCCAAACCCATTCCAAAACTTCCAAACGCCGCCTCCGTAAACCACTACCAAGGCGAAAATAATCAAGTTACCCATTCCTATCAACTCCGTTAGTAACTGACAGAATTTAAGTTAAGTTTTACCACACGAGGTAAGCACTTTATAACCCAACGCCGAGAAGGTATGACTAAACTCCTCACTCTCGGACATCTAAGCTAGTTAAACACACATTCTCTTATTCCAGTGTAGATTAGCCTCATGCATAGCAGCTAGTTCTCAGCGGTGGCAAACTAGGTAAAGGATGTAAAAGCGTTATTTTTGGGGTGTTTTGGCGACACATTTTGCTTGTATAACAATTAAGCCATTAGTTTCTAAGACAGAACAACGCTGTAAAATGGCTAAGAAAGCAGGATTAGTTCCTTGCTGTAACTTTAATGAAATATCTTTTGCTATCGATTGCCACTGGATAAACCAAGGATTTATGGCGATATATTCAGGTGTAAATGCCGATTCATCCAGTACAAAAAAGTCTACCCCATATTTCTGAATAAAGTTTTGTGCTTCTGCTAAATTATCGCTGTATTGAGCACGAATCAGATCAGTCGCTCGTTCAGTAATCTGGTTATCATAACCCACATGATAAGGAGCAGAGTATTCCCAGCCGATCAAGATAGACCTTTTAGAAAACGTAGGGACATTATCTATATTTTCTGACAAAGAGGCAATGAGAATGTCTTTAGGTTGTTTCTGAAAAAACTCATAAATTAGTGGGTTTTTTTCTACCCGATAGAGGCTAGTTGGGAAATTTTTCAACAAGCATGGATAAAAGAAAAGTAAAATTCCTAATAAACTTGTAAATCCTAACACTAATATCTGTCGCCCAGATGAATACTCTCGATGCTGCTTTGCCCATTGAAAAACTGCATCTAAAATCGCCACTATTACTATACCTGTGGCAATAATCACTATAAATTTTAGGGTATACCTTGTGTATCGGGCTGGAGAATAGAGTTTATAAAGTAGTAAATGAGCAAGCCCAAACATTACCACAGATGCCAAAGCAATGTGAGGTAAAACTTTAACCTTATCAGTAACTAGCTTAGTTAACGGAAAACGTTGAGGATAGTGGAGGATAATAGGTAAAAATAATCCAATTATGTTTAATGGATGTTCCAAAACATTTGGAATTAGGCCACTGTGCTGATTCAGCAACCAAAACCAAATTAGATCATCACTGAAAAAAGAGATTCTTCCTGTTTCTGCAAGTCCTGGTAATTCTCTGGCTGCTACTCCTGCAATACTTGGCCCAAATTTAGAGTAACTTAAGGCGTAAGGCAACATAAATATTAGACAAGTTACCAATCCAGTAACGGAAAATAGGTAATCACGGCGATTATTAGACAGCTGAGGTAGCTTTTCTTTCCAATGCCAAAGCCTTAATATTAAAATTCCGGCGATGATTAACAAAAACGGGGGATAAAACAATCCTACTAATGCGATCGCGCCCAAACATGGTAGTAGAGATTGCCGTAATAAATAGTATAAAAACGCTAGAAAAAATACAAAAATAAATGATCTAGGCGACGCAGAAACTAAATCGTCCCTCATGGATAGGTTTTGAGCCAGTAACAATGTACTGATAAACCCTGCCGTGGGCACTGGAAATATTTGCATACATAATGGAAACCAATAACAGATAGTAAGTATTTTTAATAAAACTGGCAATAATTTACTAAATAAGAGTGGATCAATACCCAGCATTGCTACTATTTTATAAAGATGAGAAAATCCCACTGGGGTTACTGATTCAAAATAGTCGGCGATTAAGTCATTTGGTAGTATGTCTGGCTCTAAAAATCGCTGCATCCAAAAAACATATACTCGCGCATCATCTTGCACTGCATATTTGTTACTGAACGCTTGCTGTAGTTCTAATAAACTATAAAATATGGCAAAGATTAGGCTTAAACCAAACCAAAATCTCATCTGAAACTTAGATGTATTGGCTTCAGTCGCCGTCAAAAACTTATGCAAGCTTGTTATCTGCATTTATATAAAGCCTTTTCAGTTTAAAGGTGCTACAAATGAGCAGCACTGACGTTTATTTTTCCTTGTTATAACTTTCTGGCATTCCCACTGGTGATAAACCTGCGATCGCTCGTAAGTTTTGGCAACGAATCAACTCAGTAAAATTTAAGCTGGAACGCCCTTCAATTTTGGCTACCGCTTCAATGGCAGATAAGAGGTGCTGCGCTGCTTCTGCTTCTGAATAACCGCGCCGCTGTGCTATTTTAATTGCTGCTGCATCGGCATTTAACTCTGACTCTGGAGATTTATTAGTGCGCCAGATCCGCAAAGCCGCGATCGCACTTAATCCCCCAGCGACACCTACACCCACCACATCTGACTGTGCTGCTTCCAAGAATCCGCCTAACAGCCCGGCCAGCACCACACCTTGATAAATGTCGGGTTTAAACCACTTCACCCCCGTCAACCAGCTAACCATCTGCAACAGCAACAAATCTCGTTGCGGCTTTGTCAAGCGACGCCACAAATCGAAATTAATATATATTGGTCGCGCTTGATTCCAGGGTTGGGGAAAAGAGGCATCAATCACTTTTGCCTGCTCCGGCTTACTAACAAGTTTTGTCGTCATCCGACCAGAAGCAGGCATCACATCTAACAAACGGCGAATTTCAACATTTGGCTCCATAAATTTAATTATTAGTCATAATGTGCATAGTAACTAGATGTGTAAAAAATAATTTTTTCGTGTTAACCTTTGATTTGTGAGATGCTCTCGCAGTCTTGAATAGATTCAGATCAAGCCTAAGAATATTGATTAAGCAGTTTGATAGTGTGGCGGGATTTTATAGTATTCGTTTGCCGCCAAATTCAAAACCTCAAAGTTTTGGATAACCATTGAGACTACACTTTTAACGACATGGATGCTTTTGTTCCTATCCCGCCTGAATGGACGAATAAAGCAACACACGCTTACGAGTTTTGCTGTCCTAATTGCCACTCCAGTAGCCTGGAAGCTGAAAAAGTTTGGCTAAACCGGCGATCGCCTGTACTTACAGAAGACCGTCGTCGCAAATGGCAAGAGTTTTATTACTGTCACTGTGGTTCTGTGTGGTGGGCTTGGAGTAGCGATCGCCCCCCTCAAGATATTACGACGGTTCCCATAGATTGAAAAATCTAAACAAAACCCCACCTCAAGGTGGGGTTTTGTTGATCTAATTCTGAGCGTTATTTCCCATTTTAGAAGGAGAAAGTGGTACGCAGAGTACCTACATAGATGGTATCATTAGCATCGTTGTGATCAGGGTTAAAGATCACCAACAAGCCAGGGGTAACGGCAATATTATCGGTTAAAGGCAAGCGATAAAGAGCTTCTGCATGATAAGAAGTGCTAGAATCTTCAACCCCAAAATTAGTGTCGGTTACTTTGGGTGATTGGCCAAAAATCAAACCAAGCAAGCTACCTTCTCTACCAAGGTCTTTAACACCAAGGGTAGCAGCCCAGTAGAACACATCTGTACTTTGTCCTGCTTGAACACCATTTTTAGCTTCTATATCGCTGAAGCCTGCCCAACCGCCAATAGTGAACTTAGAACTGGGTTTAAAGTTAGCTTGTACACCGTAATGGTTGGATTCAGTCCGAGCATCAAATGTATTATTAGCTAGGACACTGCCAGTATCACCAAACAGGTCTGGAGCATCTCCTACGCCACCATCTTGATAACTGCGAGCGTAGGTCAAACCAATGTTGAAAGCTTTGTTTGGTTGGAAAGTTAATTGACCAAAGATGGTGCTATCACCATTGAACAAACCGTTACTACCAGCAGGGTTTTGAGCATTTGGAGCTAAATAAGCACCACTCAAGCTGATAGCACCTTTAGGATTGAACGTAACAGTCAAACCACTACCACCAGCACCTTGGCGATAGATGGGGCTGAAACGTCCGTAGCGAGAGATAGCGCCCCTACCAGAACTAGCAAAGTCAGGGTTGAAGTTATTAACGTTTTCGTATAACTCAGCGCCAGTAGCATCAACTTTTACACGTATTGCTTCACCAAAGTTAAAAGCGTAGTTAACTTTATCGATTTCAACACTGTTGCCAGTATCTTCTTCAAAACCCAAGCGGGTCATGAAAGTACCAGTTTGTCCACTATTATTGACGATATTCCCAGAATTCAACCGGATTTGCAGTTGGTCTGTACCAGTGAAACTGCTGTACAAGTTCAAACGAACACGGTTAGCGAAAGTGGTGTTGCTTTCTAAATCAGGGTTATTGCCAGAGTCAGCGTCTTGATCAGCCGCTGTGTCACCAAAAGCCTGAGTCAAATTAAAAATCGCTTCCCCAACTAACTTGGTAGTAGTGGAGAATTGATTGGCTTCCAACTCAGAAGTGCGGGCTTCTAGAGCATCCACACGACCGCGCAGGGTTGCGAGTTCAGCAGAAAATTCTTCTTGTAAGCGCTGTAAGGTAGCTAGGTCTTGTTTGCTGACCAAATCGGCAGTAGCTGTAGCAATCAGTTCGTTAACCCGATCTAAACAGGCATTCAAACCTGCGGCAAATTCATAGCGGGTCAAAGCACGGTTACCACGATAGGTACTGTTGGGATAACCTGCAATACAGCCGTAGCGTTCAACCAAGGATTGTAAAGCTTGGAATGCCCAATCTGTGGGCTGCACATCTGAAAATTGCGAAACTGATGTTACCTGGCTCATGTTGTTAGACTCTTGAGCTTCAGATAACTGGGCAACATTTGTTAACTGCTCGTTGACTTCAGATGCTAAGGCACTATTCGCTGCGAAAAATGTAGCAGCGACAACAACCGGACTAATCTTGAAAAGATTCCAGAATCGTTTTGTCATGTTTTTCCTTTCACTCACACCTACACAAATCCAGTGATTATAAAATGCTTATAACACTTTATTTTCGGGGATTTTACTCACAATCACAGTGATGATTATACCTTTATCTTGTGATTATTACAAGTAAGTTAGTTAGCATATTGCCGAACTATATTTTTTAATTAATTTATTTGGTAAGCGCAAAATAATGCGGCGTTTGTGACGTAAAACAGATAGACACGGAATTTTTATTTGTTTATCCGTTACCTTAATTGTGCAAGTTTAAGAATAGGTAAGCTTTTAGTAAAATATATAGTTAACTTATTTTTAACAAGAAAGAATTCAGGAGACAGAATTTAGAATTGGATTCTGGGCAACTGCTGGATAGGGCACTGGTAGCGAGTCCGCCGACGTCTGAATAAACGTGTCTAAGTCTCACACTCAATCTTAGATTGAGTGGTCAACAAGAGAATGGCGGGTCTGAATCCTTGACTCAAAGATTGCTGAATCCTGAATTCTTTTTCAATTGGTATTTTCTGAAGACTAAGTAACGCGATGTGCAACTTATTCTTGGAACCCCACTTCCATTCCTCTCCCCGAAAGGTCGAGAGGCTTTGATTCTTGTTCCCCTTCCCTTGCAGGGAAGGGGCTGGGGGTTAGGTTTGAAAGAAAGTCGCACACGGCGCGAAGTAAGTATGTAGGCGCAAATAGTTAGAAGATACAGCAGTTTGCAATGCGCTTATTTTGGCTGGATTTAGATCCCCGACTGATTCAAGAAGTCGGGGATTGGGGCAGTAGGTTAATTAAGAGCGTTGACCGGTGACAATGTATGCTACCCTTTGACCGATATTAGTGGCGTGATCTGCCATGCGTTCCAGACAACGAATTGCCAGTGCTAGCAGTACAATTGGTTCGACCACACCAGGCACATCCCGTTGTTGAGCTAAAGTCTGATAAACGCGATCGTAGGCATCGTCTACAGTATCATCTAGGTGCTTTAAACGGCGTCCGCCGGCTTCATCGAAATCTCCCAAAGCCTTCAAGCTAGTTGCTAGCATCGCCTGTGCGTGAAGGGACATAGCTTCAATGTCGGGCATTGACGTATGAGGCTCATAAGGAAAAATTTTAATCGCAATCTCAGCTAAATCCTCAGCATAATCGCCAATGCGCTCTAAGTCTCGCACCAACTGCATAAAGGCACTTAAGCAGCGCAAATCTGGGGCTGTAGGCGCTTGTAGCGTCATAATCGCCGTACAGTCTGATTCGATTTGTCTATAAAAGCGATCAATCTTTTTATCTAATCGAGGAAGTTCTTCCGCTGCTGTTAAGTTACGAGCAAATAACGCTTGGTGGCTGAGGCGAAATGATTGTTCTACCAAAGCACCCATGCGTAATACATCCCGTTCTAAGCGCCTAATGGCGCGTGCGAGTTGTGGTCTTTGAGGATTGGGACTGTAATGGACAGCTTTCACACTTGTTGTCTCAAAGGTGAAGATATTATTAACTATAGTCTTGGCTTAAGGAGTTTGCCATAACTTCAGGAAATTGGAGTTGCATCCATGCACCGCCAGTTTCGGGATGGTTCATCGCTTTGATTGAACCACCGTGGGCAATTAGAATTTGCTCAACGATCGCTAAACCTAAACCATTGCCAACGATCGCTCCTATGGAGTTACTATCTTGTGGGGAATGGGTTCGCGCTTTATCTCCTCGATAAAATCGCTCAAAAACGTGGGGTAAATCGGCTTCAGAAAACCCAACTCCAGAATCAATAAGATTTATTTCCAAGATTGGGGAAGTAGCATCGCCCTCATTATTATTCGTCGATTGGATTTTTGCTTCGACGTGAATGCTTGTACCAGGAAGACTGTACTTAATGCTGTTGTCTAGCAAGTTGAGAAAAACTTGGTAAATACGGGCTTGATCTGCCTTAATCCAAAGATTTTCTGGGCCAGAATAAGAAAAAGACAGATGTTGGCGCCCTGCCAAGGGTTCTAGTGTTTCCCAAACAGATGCAATGAGCGATCGCAATTCTACAACTTTGGTTTGCAATTGCATCGTTGGGTTTGCTTCCATTTGAGTGAGGTCTAGCCAGCTTTGCACTAAGTTAATCAGTCGATCAACTTCCTGCATCAAGCGGTTAACCCAACGATTTAAAGGTGGTTCCAAGCGGGTTTGTAAAGTTTCCGCAACCAAGCGAATCGAAGTCAGTGGCGTTCTGAGTTCGTGTGCTAGATCAGAAAAAGAGCGATCGCGTACTTGATTTATATCCAATAGGGGTTGACGATTTTCTAAAAACACGCCCACTTGTCCATTGGGTAAAGGCAAGCTAGACGCCCGCAAAGCCAGAGATTTTATTGTTGCCATCTCTGCTGCATCATCACAAGATGGGTGAAATATCCATTCTCCCGTCTGTGGTTTTTGCCAATCACGAGTTTGCTCAATTAAATGGTCAAGTTCGTAAGACCTTACCAACTCCAGTAACAAGCGCACCTGTTCTGGTTGCCACCTTTGCAGATACAAAATTTCCTGCGCCTGTCGATTACACCACAGCAGTTGATTTTCCTCATCTACCTGCAAATATCCCACTGGCGCAAAATCTAGCAGGTCTTGGTAAGTTTGCAACGACTGCTGCAAATCTTGCCGCTGCTGCTTCACCATTGCTATTTTCTGCCGCAACCCAGGAATCAGCAGCAGTCCCATCTTATAAGAATGGGGGGTTAACGGTCGGATTAAGCGCCCCAGGTAGCGGTTAAGTTGAACCTGTTGCCAAATCCAAAACCCAATGCCTACCGCTAAACCCAGAAAAAATCCCAATAAAAGCATTTGAGTTGTTAGTTTTTTGGTGACTACTAAAAACTAACAACTATCCCAACTAATTATCCAAACCTATAGCCAAAACCTCTTACAGTCACAATATATTCGGGATGACTGGGATCTTGCTCTAATTTTTCGCGCAACCAGCGAATGTGAACGTCTACGGTTTTACTATCGCCAACGAAATCTGGCCCCCAAACCTGATCGAGCAATTGTTCCCGTGACCATACCCGCCGCGCGTAACTCATAAACAGTTCCAGTAGGCGGAACTCCTTGGGGGAAAGATTCACCTCTTGACCACGAACCAGCACTCGGCATTCTTGGGGATTCAAAGTGACATCCTTGAATTTTAATACTGGTAGTTGTGGTAAGTTACTTAGGCGTTGGCGGCGGAGTAAAGCGCGACAACGAGCCACTAACTCGCGCATACTAAATGGTTTAGTCAGGTAGTCATCTGCTCCCACCTCTAATCCCAGAACCCGGTCAGTTTCACTACCCTTAGCACTGAGCATTAAAATAGGTACTGGGTTGCCTTGATGACGCAGCAAACGGCAAATATCTAGCCCATTGATTTGCGGCAGCATCAAATCAAGAATGACCAGATCAAAGGGCGGTTCCCCAGAATTGGTTTCAAAACTTTTGAGATACTCTATAGCAGACCGCCCATCGGGAGCAGTTATCACCCCATAACCTTCTTCTTCCAGAGCTACAGCTAGCATTTCCTGGATTAATTCTTCATCTTCTACTACTAGAATACGGCTGGTTTGTCCAATGTCCGTTCTGGCAGAATACTTGGTCGATTCAGTGGTATACATTGATATCACAAAAGTCTGGGACTGTGCTTGTATCAATTAGGATGATTAAGTCTATTATCTCGCTTAACTGTAACCGTGCTTCCGCTAGGGTTAATTCTTTTAGATTTTCTTTACAAAGAGTAACATACACCACAACGGACTCATAAAGTATCAAACAGTGTGGCTGCAAGCTTGTAATAATCTTTTAATTAGGAACTTCGCATTTTCAAATTCCTAACTAGCTTCGATTCTGTCTTAAAAATAGGGAACGGCATTTTTTGACGGAATTACACGAATGGCTATCTTGACAAAAGCAGATTAAGTTAGGTATATTCTTTTTAGTACAAAAGTACTATAACACATAGGGAAAATATACCTGAAAAACATAAGGACATATATGTGGAAAATTCGTATACCACCTAAGTGTCCTCTGTTGATCATTTCAGTATTTCCACCGCGTTAAAAATGTTGATTTAAAAGCTACCCTGATGTCTGCATAGGGTAGTCCTTGGTATGGCTTGCTACCCAATAAATCATTTGCCTATTGAAGGGAGTTGGAAGATGACTACAGTTGGAGTCAAGGACAGCAAACAACAACTAATGCAAGCATTTCAACAAATTATTATCCAAAGAAAAAAGCTGGAATCTAAAATAGCAACCAAACAAGAGGAAGCAGAAAAGGCAAAAAGTCAAGAAATACTGCAAGCGGCTTCTGCATATACCGTTGATAGTATTGTCAAAGGTTTAGCTGATTTACAATTGGAGTTTGGCAGTATTCTCAACGCATTATCTGAAAAACTAGCTCAGGAAAATTCCAAGTTAGATGAATTGAACCGAGCGATAGAAATCGAAACTCAACGCCTACAAGAGCTTCAACAAATCAGAGTTGTAGCAGATACTCTAGACGTTTTAAGTCAAGAACACCAAGAAAAATTAAAAATCCTTGAACAAGATACTATCAGCAAAAGGGAAGCATTAGAAAAAGAAATTACAAGCAGGCGGAAAGAATGGCAAAAAGAGCAAGCAGAGTATGAGGAAAAACTCCAACAATATAACGATTTATTAGCCAAAGATCGCCAGCAAGAACAAGAAGAATCTCAGTATAAGTTAGAAACTACTCGTAAACTAAATACAGACAGCTACGAAGCAATAAAGCGCCAACAACAAAGAGAAATACAAGAAAATTCTCAAAAGAAAGATAAAGATTGGGCAGAACGAGAAAAGATATTTGCTGAACGCCAACCACTCTTTGCAGACTATGAACAAAAGGTAAGTACATTTCCTAACGAACTGGAAGAAGCCATTAAGAAAGCTAGAGAAGAAGCAATTAAAGAAACAAGCCAAAAAGCTAAAATTGAGGCTGATTTATTTGAGAAGGAATGGGAATCTAACAAACAGAGTTATGAACAGAAAATCCAATCTCTGGAAGAAACAATTAAGAAACAGTCTGAGCAAATAGAAGGCATTTCTGCTCAATTGCAAACTGCATTAAAACAAGCACAAGACTTAGCTATGAGGGCTTTTGGTAGTTCTAATCCTAAATAGTTTTGAGTCTGTAGCATCTTAATCATTTTTAATTCCTGAAGAGGAGGTTTGTTGTGGTGGTAAAAAAACCGACTGATAAGAATACTAAAGTAGAAATTCTTCAGGCGTATGAGGAGTTAGCTAAAGAAAAAGCAGCACTGAAATCAGAGCTAGATCAAGTTGCCAAAGAAAACCAATCTGGAACTAAAGAACAGCCTAAATTAGAACAAAAAACACCTATGAATCAGCTTTCTAGTGTCCAACAAAAGATGAACAATACAATTGAAAGCTTGGCGAAGATTCAATTAGGTTTTGGCAGCGCTGCTAATGAATTATCAGAACAGCTAACCACAAAAGCCTCTAAATTGGAAGAAATCAGGCGAACTTTAGAAGAAGAAATCCAACAATTAACACAGTTGCACAATTTAGAAGTTTCTGATGATATCTTGGATACTCTCATCCAAGCCTATGAAGATAATACTAAAGCTTATCAGGAAGAATATAGCCAGCGTTCTGAAGTGTTATTTCAAGAAATATTAGAGCAAAGGAATACTTGGGGAAAAGAACAAGAGGAACAGCAACGGGCGATAAAAGAACGGAATGAAAACTTGAATAAAACTCGACAACGTGATACGTCAGAGTACAAGTATAATTTAGAACTCCAGCGGCAACGAGAAAGTGACGAATACGAACAAGAGCAAAAAGCCCTATATAAGCAACTGGAAGAATTATTACAAGAAACGGAAAAACAGTGGGCTGAACGGGAGAAAGCAATTTCTGAGAGAGAGAAACAATTTGAAGAGTTAAAAGCCAAGGTAGAGGCTTTTCCGAAAGATAAAGAAGCAGCTATAAAAAAAGCTACAGAAGAAGGCAAAGGCATCGCCCACTACCAAGCTAAAGTAAAATCTGATTTATATTCTAAAGAAGTGGAAGGGCAAAAGCGTTTCTATGAACAAAGACTACAATCTCTAGAACAAACTATTACTAATCAAGAGACGCGGATTCAAAATCTTTCTAAACAACTTGAATCGGCTCTCAAACAAGTTCAGGATTTGGCAGTTAAAGCTATTGAAGGTACTTCTAATGTTAATTCATATCAGGCAATCAAAGAAATAGCTTTAGAACAGGCAAAGACTCAAGCAAAAAATAAATAAGCTGATTTATTTTTAATGGTAGTTGTAGAGACTTAAATTAAGTCTCTACAAGGAACTATACAGCTTTTTATTCGGTTTTCTTTGGTTTTTTGATGTCTGGGGGAGGTTGTAATTTCTTCTTCTTCTTTGTTGCGCTAGCTTGTGTTTGCTTTAATGCTTTGTTGGAATTTTGTTCTTGACTAGACATAATACTAAATTTTAAAATTTACTACAGTATTATCTACACCACGGGTATTGTTGATTACAGAAATATATCACATAAAATTTATGTTTAACTAAAAAAGTGGTTCTATAGCTCCCTTTATGTAAAAAGAATAAAACTGTAGAAATGTGTTGAATACAAACACCTAAAGTTCTTACAATGTAAAGTTTTTTAACACTGTAAATTATGTGCGATCGCTAAATCGCAGTTCTAGCTAGCGAGCAAACAAAACTTATTGACAATAATGGCAATAAGCTCAGTATATTTGGGTTTAAACACTTTGATCGCCCTCCATAGATGATAAAAAGCGTGAAGTGCTTATCAAAATTGAGTTTTGGCTGTTTGATAAAAATTCAGGGTTTGACTCGATAGCTGAAAAATGGCAACAGTCTGCGGTAAGACCAATGCATACTTAAGAAAATCAGACTCACCAGGGTCAGCAGCATAACGCCTAAAATCGTTCCATACGCCTTAGTATGCCACCAAAATCTATTTGCACCTAGTCGCACAAGCTTCCACAGGTTGCTTAGATCCACGCTTTCGGAATCGTGAATGGTGATTGGTAAGGATGCTGCTATGTTTTGTCGTGCAATTGTCATTTTAATTACTCCTTTGAGATCCAAAAGCTAAGGCATTTGATCTTAAAATACGGTAAGTCGATAGACTTGATGTTATATGTCTAATATCTCATAGCTTGATGCAAGAAGCAAGTTTTAAGGGGATTGGGCATTGGGTACTAGGATTGAAAATTAGGTATTTACTAGAGTGAAAATTATTCTCTAGTTCCCAGTCCCTAGTCTCTAGCCCATAGTCTCCAGTAAAAATGCCTAATCAAGTTTGGTTATCACAGTTGCAAAAACACCGAGCGATCGCAGTCATCCGCGCCTCTAAAATCGAATTGGGACAGCAAATGGCAATGGCTGTAGCATTTGGGGGAATGCAGCTAATTGAGATTACCTGGAATAGCGATCGCGCTGGGGAATTAATCAGTCAACTACGTTCGGAATTACCAGCCTGTATCATTGGCACTGGTACGCTATTCAATGTGCAGCAGTTACAAGAAGCGATCGCATCTGGGGCGCAATTCCTCTTCACACCCCACATTGATCCAAAAATGATTCAAGCAGCAGTAGAAAAAAATGTGCCTATTATACCAGGAGCGTTGACTCCCACAGAAATTGTTACCGCCTGGAGTCAGGGTGCTAGTTGTGTAAAAGTGTTTCCCGTGCAAGCAGTAGGAGGGGCTGAGTATATCAAAAGTTTGCAAGGGCCGCTGGGTCAGATTCCCTTAATTCCTACTGGCGGCGTCACACTCGAAAATGCTAAAGAATTTTTACAAGCCGGAGCGATCGCTGTAGGTTTGAGCGGTGAATTATTTCCTCAAAAGCTTGTCACAGAGAGAAATTGGGAAGCGATCGCATTTGGGGCAAAAAACCTAATGCGACAGTTAGGTTAACTTAGAATCAAATCATCAAAACTTCACGTCTATTAAAGTAATAGATAGGGAAATAAAGGTGAAAGCTGATAAGTTTCTCAAGACTTCATGATTTGAGTGTGAGTGTATCTAAAATGAAAAAAATGATTTATTCTGACTGGGTGCGTCGCTTACAAATACTCCTCACTGGTACAGCATTGTCTTTAAGTGTTTTTACTACTACTGGAACGAGTGAAGTTTGGGCGAATTCCAAAAATCAAGTGATTGCACAAAAAATCCAGACATTACAACAATCGGATAAGCGTTGGATTCAAATTAATCTTTCAAAGCAACGATTAATAGCTTGGCAAGGTGACAAAGTTGTTTATGGAAGTGCCATTTCCTCTGGCAAAAAATCCACTCCTACTCTTGTTGGTACTTTTAATATTCAATCCAAGTTCAAAACTACGCGGATGCGGGGAAGGGGTTACGATGTTGCCAACGTTCCTCATGCAATGTTTTACCAAGGTAATTACGGTATTCACGGAGCTTATTGGCATAAGAGATTTGGCACTCCAGTAAGCCACGGGTGTGTAAATCTTGCACCTAAACATGCTAAATGGCTATTTGAGTGGGCAACAATAGGAACACCAGTAGTCATCCATAAATAGTAGGTGAAGTAGCCAGAAGTCAATTGAAGTACAACTAGAAATAACAACAAATCAAGACAATTTAAGTGATTCCCAGCATAAAATCTTGCTGGGAATCTTCGGAGTCGGAATTACTGAAGTTGAAATAAAATATAGAAGAGGGTATTCAACAATTTACCCAAAAAATAAGCGTAAATCCTGACAATTCCTGTGTGAAATTACAAATGCAAATATGAATTCGGGGAAAGTTTGCATTTAGGCATTTAAATGACAGATTTTTTGTAAAGATTGTCATTGGTCATTGGTCATTGGTCATTAGTTAGGACTCATCATTTATCAAGGACAAATGACAAATGACAAATGAGCAAATTGGACGCAGATTAGCTTAGGAATTGTCTTAAGAAGCATTAGCGGATGAATTGCGTAAATCCTCCACAGGAAGCGAGTAGTCGCTCTGGAAATTTGTAGTTTTCCAGACAATTACTTCACTTCATAATTTTTGCGTAGTTTATAAGGTGAGGCATAATGCAATCTTGGATTCGCAGTGGTAAGATTCGTTCCTCAGGGAATTTTTGTACAGGCGTGGCGCTGATGGTGGCAACTCTATTTTCTTGGTCATCACCTTTAGCAGGTACACCCAACTTGACTACAGCAACAGCCGCGTCAGTGAATGAAAACAGCATCACTGCATCTAATATCAGGCAAACATCCCAACCTCGCTGGATTGAAATTGACTTATCAGAGCAACGCTTACGTGCATGGGAAGGTAATAAACTTGTTTATTCATACCGCATTTCTGGAGGTAAGCGATCGACCCCTACACCCATAGGTAAATTTCGGATTAATTCTAAGTATCGCACTCACCGGATGCGAGGCAGGGGCTACAATATTCCTGACGTTCCTTACACAATGTATTTCTACAGAGGCTACGCCATCCACGGCGCTTACTGGCATAATCGTTTTGGGACTCCAGTCAGCCACGGTTGTGTAAATTTACCTGTTAAGCAAGCTCGCAATCTTTACAACTGGGCTAGAAATGGAACTTTAGTAGTGGTGCGGAAATAATTCGTAATTCGTAATTAGGGGTTTTAATAACGAATTATCGTGAAGATGAATTAATCATTGTGGCAATTCTTACTGACTTTTCACGGCATCTGGAAAACCTCTCTCTAAATCTCTCTCCTTCTAGGAGAGAGACTTTGAATTTCCCCCTTCCCGCATCGGGAAGGGGGTTAGGGGGTTAGGTTTTTCGTGGACTTTTCCACATAACGTGAAAAGTTAGAATTCTTACCTGGATGTATGGACAGGTAAGAATTGCTGAGTGTGACGCACCCTACATCACTGCTAGACTAAAATACACATCTTCGAGGGATTTAGGAGCTATGAGCTACTCAACTACTCAACTACTTACCCTGGAGGAGTTTCTGAAGCTCCCAGAAACAAAGCCTGCGAGTGAATATATTAACGGTAAGATTATTCAAAAGCCAATGCCGAAAGGGAGACACAGCCGCTTACAAGGTAAACTATGTGCTGTTGTTAATGAAGTCGTGGAAAATCAGAAGATTGCTTATGCGTTTCCTGAATTACGGTGTACTTTTGGCGTAGGCGTAGCCCGCCGTAGGCATCGCTCAATTGTACCTGATGTAGCTGTCTTTCAGTGGGAACGCATACGTTTCACCGTTGATGATGAAGTACCTGTTGACATCCACCCCGCCGTAAACGGTCGGGGATTCCTAAGACTCACGACTTAGGTTTCTGTTTCTTTCCCTTTCGGCTACGCTCAAGGCAAGCCTTACGGGTATTTTGCAACTGCCCTTGGGCCTTAAGGCTGTCAGGTCTTATGTTCGCTCCACAGACTGAAACTGCGAGTCCCGCAGCCAAAATGTTTTTAGCAGCATTAACATCTCTATCGTGATGTGTACTGCATTTCGGGCAATCCCACTCTCTGATATTTAAAGGCAGTTTATCAACAATGTACCCGCAGTTAAGACAGCGTTTTGAACTAGGAAACCATCGGTCAATCTTGACGAAGTTACGACCATACCAATCGCACTTATATTCAAGCTGTCTGACCAATTCGCCCCAACTAGCATCACTAATCGAGAGAGCGAGTTTTTTGTTTTTGATCATATTCTTCACAGCCAAATCCTCAACAGCAATCGTTTGGTTTTCACGCACCAATCGAGTTGTCAGCTTATGAAGAAAATCATTCCGCGCATCGCTAATTTTTGCGTGAACTTTAGCTATTTTAACCCTTGCTTTATGGCGATTGTTAGACCCTTTCTGTTTACGACTCAAAGCTTTTTGCGCTTTACGCAATTTTGCTTTTTTTGCCCTAAAGTTTTTGGGATTAGCAATCTTCTCACCTGTACTTAAGGCAACCAAGCTGGTGACACCCAAATCAATGCCAATAGAGTTAGAAGATTCAGACAATCTTTCAATCTCTATATCTACTAACATCGAAACAGTCCAGCGCCCAGAGGGTGAAAGTTTTACTGAGAT
Source organism: Nostoc sp. CALU 1950 (assembly GCF_051172895.1). Lineage (NCBI taxonomy): Bacteria > Bacillati > Cyanobacteriota > Cyanophyceae > Nostocales > Nostocaceae > Nostoc > Nostoc sp. CALU 1950. The sequence goes on from NZ_JBDNJQ010000082.1 coordinate 18,210, forward strand.
AGTAGATGGCTCAACACCTTGCGGCAACTGTCTACTCCAACGAATAGCCAAAGCTTGTGGACTTTTAGCAAGGAATACTTGCCCATCTCTAAATTTAAATGCCGAAGAGGTAAATTCAGCATTACCGCCGTTATGCTTTTTCTTGAAGTTAGGGTATTTAGCCCGTCCTGCAAAAAAGTTACTAAAGGCTGTTTGCAGATGTCGCAAACCCTGCTGTAATGGCACACTACTAACGTCATTAAGAAATTGCAATTCGTCTTGTTTTTTCCAATTAGTCAGCATTGCTGATGTTTCAATATACCCAACTCTTTCTTGTCGTTCATACCACGCCTGCGTCCTTGCAGCGAGAGCGCGGTTATAGACTAAACGAGTACATCCCATCGTTTGCCGAAGCAAGGTTTCCTGCTCAGGTGTTGGATAGAATCGGTATTTGAAAGCTTTTTGTGTCATTCTTACATTATACCAAATATTCTGTAAGAAAATAAATTAATTAAAGCCGCCCTAAAACGGCGGGGTTTTAAACCCATTTTTCTGATAATTTTGAACTTCCGCCAGACTGGACGATTGAGATTCTATTGCCAGAACAAAAACCCAACAAAGTAATTGGGAACATTCTCCACTGTCTAAAGTATGGCACCCGCCTTGGATGGCTTCTTGACCCTGATGATTTCAGTATCTTGGTATTTCTACCAGAGCAGCAGCCAGTATTACTCCAAGGAGAAGACTTTTTGCCTGTATTACCAGAAATTGAACTTGCACTAACCGTCAATCAAGTTTTTGGATGGTTAAAGATGGGTGGCTAGAAATAACTCGGCTGGAATTAGAAGGAGCTACGGCATAACACACCCTACAAAAATTTGATTTTTACTTTATAAATAACCTTTAGCTCAACTGTGCCACAAGTTGATTCTCCAAAAGTGTGTCATTTGTTAACAAGTCTTCAACGGTGATTCGCAAAAAGCGTTGCTCATCAACTTGAAAGAGGATTTTGATGCGATCGCTTCCAGGATATCCGGCTGGTGTCAATTGGGCAATTGTCCTCGCGCCTTCTTGATCGTTGAGGGGTTTGACGCTGGTTTCATTACCATCTAGACGGCGAGTAATTAAGCGATCGCCATCAAAATAAACTTCGGTGTTACCTGTATCTGCTCCCAATTCTCCCATAATTAACTCAATGCTGGGCTGATTTTCCACAGAAGCGCCTAAGACTAATTCCACTGCTTGACTCATCGGATATGCTTGTCCAGCTTTAATTAAAGAATGCCATTTGTGACGCTGGTTGCGACGATCCCAGTAGCGGATACCATAACTATGGTAGAGAAAGTCTTTGATTTGTATCCCTTGGGCTAACTGTAATGCACCTTGAGCTATCGCTTCAAAGGGACGTTCGCAACGGATTTTTTCTGGCTCAAAATACTGTTTTATCCATGTCTGCACTGCCGGCAATTGCACAGTTCCACCAACTAACAAAACTGCATTAATATCTGGAAGTTCTATCCCTTGGCGTCTTGCTTGCTGTAACAGTGTCGTCATCGACTCATCTAGTAACTCAAAAAATGCGTGTTCTTTGAGAATATCTTCAAAAGTATCGCGGTTTAATTCTAGTTCATAGCTTTCAAATGTCTCATCATCAAAATAAACTTCACTCGCTTGATTTTGAGTTGATAGCTGAATTTTTACTCGTTCTGCCAATCTTGTTGTCAACGGACTTACCGCCAACTCTTGAGTTTTGGCAAAGTAATCTACTAACCAATTATCAATATCAGTACCGCCTAAATTCTGCCCAGCTTTCGCCAGGACACGGGCAGTTTTGACTTTTTGTTTTGAATCTTCAGCCAGTGACTTATTACCCCACTTGAGGATAAATCCCAGCGGCTTGGTGGTTGCTTGCACGCCTCGATCCAATCGGACAAGAGACAAATCCAAAGTACCGCCACCAAAGTCAATTACCAAGAGAATTTCTTGATCTGCCAAGCCATAACCCAAGGCGGCGGCTGTGGGTTCATCCAGCATTCGCACTTGTTCGACGGGAAGGGATTGACAAACTTTCCCCAACCAGTGACGATAAGCTTCAAAACTGTCTACGGGTACGGTTAACACGAGAGAATCTAAGCCACCTTCCAGGGGTGCTAGTTGTTCAATTACTTGAGTGAGGAACCATTGCCCGACTTGTTCAAAGGTGACAATTTGCCCATCTAATTCGGGTAAAAAACCTTGAATATTTGCACCAATACCGCGTTTGAAGCTGCGGAAAAATCGCGTTTCGCCTTTGAGGTCAAAACCGCGATCGCGTACTTGTTGCCCGACTAAGACTTTATTTTGGGCTGCGTCTTCAACATAAACCAAGCTGGGAATCAGTGGCGGATTGAGACTTTGTTTAATTGATAAACCTGGTAGAGTCAAGGTTTCTGGCTGCTGGGTTACAGGGTTCCAACGAGCAATCACTGTGTTGCTAGTACCAAAATCGATTGCGATCGCCATATTTTATATTTATTCTCTCGCATGAAGATGCCAAAGCTGCTTTCTTTGTGATTATTCCTTGTAGTTCAAGGTCAAACCAACCATCACCGACAGCATTGGCTCCCAAAATCGCTGCCGTGATATTCACAGTCAGTCCATAGTCAGACACCAGGCGAGAAATAACAGGTTCCTGGTGATAATCCTTAGGAATTCTTAGTCGAATCCGTTTATTGGTAAGTGTATTGTCAGTAGCCATATCTGAGTTATTCTAATCCCTGATCGGGATTGGTACAGAACTACCCTTAACCTAATGGTAAATTCTTGATAGGTACTAGGTAGATTGCACCATATCCCATGATTTGCTTGTATCCTATTCAAAGAATAACTATAATCGCTTAATTTTTCTATTCAACATCTTTAATGTGGGTTTTCCGTTCCAGAATCTCTTTCAGCACTAGGGTTACTACTGCTAGCAACGCTAACAGTACAGCCGCCGAGAAAGCAGCTTCAGTTTCATATTGTTTGTAAGCATCTTCTACAAACAGTGGTAGGCTTTGGGTTTGGTCAGCAATGTTGCCAGATACCACTGAAACCGCTCCGAATTCACCCATTGCTCTGGCATTGGTCAAAATTAAACCGTAGAGTAAGCCCCAGCGGATACTGGGCAGAGTGACGCGCCAAAATATCTGCCAATCTTTCGCACCTAAAGTTCTAGCAGCTTCTTCTTGATCTTTGCCAAATTCCTCTAAAACAGGAATCACTTCCCGCGCCACAAAGGGCATACTCACGAAGGCTGTAGCCAACAACATACCTGGAAAGGCAAAGATAATCTTGATATCAAGTGCCTGGAGCCAAGGGCCAAACCACCCATTGCGTCCGTAAAGTAGCACAATCATTAATCCTGCGACTACGGGCGAAATTGAAAAGGGCAGGTCAATAATGCTCAATACTATGGCGCGTCCAGGGAATTTATGACGAGCGATCGCCCAAGCTGCACATAGCCCAAACACAGTATTCAAGGGCAGAGAAATCACAGCCAACAATAGCGTTAGCCAAGCTGCATGGAGAAAGGCTGGTAGCGTCAGGTTGGATAGAAATGGCCCAACTCCTTTGCTGAAGGCTTGGACAAAAACGTTGATTGCAGGGATGTATTGAACTAGGGCTAAATAGGCGATCGCTATCCCAATTAAAACTATTGGCACCCAACTCTTCTGCTCTTTAGGCTCGGCTGTATGTGTATCAGATGTAGATGAGTGAAAACTTGGCTTATCTAGTGTCATATCGCCTTGCCCATGCTTGTAAGAAATTAATTGCCAATAGCAGTACCAACGAAATTGATAGTAAAACTATGCCAATTACTGTTGCACCAGAATAGTCATACTGCTCTAAGCGTTGGAAAATCAGTACAGGTGCGATCAAGTCTTGATAGGGCGTATTGGAAGAGATAATCACAGTTGACCCATACTCCCCAACTGCACGAGAAAAACCCAAAGCAACACCAGTCAAAATCGTGGGAAATAAAGGTGGCAAAATCACCTTCCAAAATGTCTGCCATTGAGAAGCACCCAGACACCAGGCGGCTTCTTCAATTTCATGTTCCATTTCTTGAAGCACGGGTTGCACAGTTCTCACAATAAAAGGTAGTGAGATAAATATCATTGCCACCGCTACTCCGGTGCGGGTAAAAGACACCTTAATTCCCAGTGGTGCTAGTAGCGAACCTATCCAACCGTTATCGCTGTAAACTGTTGCCAGGGTTAGCCCTGCAACCGAAGTTGGTAGTGCAAATGGTAAATCCACTGTGGCGTCAATCAAACGCTTTAAGGGAAAGTCGTAGCGAACCAGAACCCAAGCAATTAGAGTTCCAAATATGCCATTCAGGAAAGCAGCGAATATTGCTGTAACAAAAGTTACGTTATATGTCGCTAATGCGATATCACTGGTTGCGATCGCCCAAAACCTAGATGGAGGTTCTGTACCTGCTTTCAGGAACATGGCAATTATGGGGATAAACAACATCACCGTCAGGTATCCAATGGTGATTCGCCAAGTCCAAGGAACCCGCCCCAATTTCTTCCAAAACGGTGTTTTGCGTTCAACTTCCACAGAAGGAGATACAGTCGTCATAGTCAAAAATTCAAAGTTTAAATTTCACAAGGAGCTTTTTGCCAGTGGTCGGTTGTTTTTTCTACTGACTACCGACCATTGGCTAATGACTAATTACTAATTACCGTTTATTTTTGGGCTTGAATCTTGTCAAACACGCCCCCATCTGCGAAGAACTTGTTATCAATTGCTTCCCAACTGCCAAAGTCTGCAACTGTACCCAAAGTTTTCACCTTGGGAAATTTATCTGTGACTTCTTTAGTTTGAGCTAAAGTCTCATCTACTGGTCGGAATCCCAATTTGACAAACTCTTGCTGTGCTTCTGGAGTGTAGAGGAATTTGACAAATCCTTCCGCAACTTCGCGGTTGCCATGCTTGTCAACGTTTTTGTCTACGACAGCGATCGGATTGTCAATGGATATATTCACGTCGGGAACGACATACTCAACTTTTTCGCCCTTTTGCTGTGCCAAAATAACTTCGTTTTCGTAGTTTATTAAGACATCTCCCTGTCCTTGCTTGGCGAATGTATCTGTAGCTTCCCGCGCATCTTTAGGCAAGATTGGCACATTTTTGTAAACTTTAGTCACAAATTCAGTAGCTTTAGCCTCATCGCCACCTGTTTTAATCACAGAATCCCATAGTGCTAAGAAATTCCACTTAGCAACGCCTGACGTTTTGGGATTAGCAGTAATCAATTTCACACCATCTTTGGCTAAATCTGGCCAGTTCTTGATACCTTTAGGATTGCCTGAACGAGTCACTAATGCTGCAACTGATTTGGAGACAATACCATTGTTGGGAACTTCTTTCTCCCATCCTGGCTGAATTAATCCAGCTTTCTCAATCTTTGAAGTGTCTCCAGCTAGTGCTAAGTGGACAACATCTGCTTCCAAACCATCGATAACAGCGCGAGTTTGAGAACCAGAACCGCCATAACTTTGTTTGAAGACGACAGTTTGATTATGATCTTTCTTCCACTGTTCTACAAACTTAGGAATAATAGCTTCGTGAGCGGCTTTGGTAACTGCAAAAGAAACTAGGGTTACTTCAACATTTTGCTTACTTGCAGCCACAGGACTAGCAGCAGGGGCTTCTGTAGAAGAATTATTCCCAGTTTCACCAGAGCAGGCGGCAAGTGCCACACTCAATAAGGTTCCTACCAAAAAGAGTGATACAAAGCCTTTGAGCGAATTTAGTCTGAACCTATAGGTTATATGTTCAGCAATCGCTTCTAATCTTTTCAGTTGGCGTTGCCACAAACTCATTCCATTTCCTCCACTAAATCTACAAATAATCGATGGGAATACAGTTATATACTGTTTATAATACTGGATGATTCAATATATGTAGTTGCAAACACCAAAAAACCTCACATTCTTTATCAAGAATATGGTGATTCTACCAGTTATGTGAGGAATTACAAATGCTTTTATTTTCAATTAGAAAGACGCGATAAATCGCCGTCTCTACAGAGAATTATCCGTCAATTACTTCTTGACAGACTACTAGTTTTGCGGTATACATTCAGCACCCAGAAGTCAGAAGTCAGAATTTAAAAGGAATGCAGCATGATTAGTACATTTATGTATCAAATTTTCTCCTAATTCTTTAACTATTCTGACTCCTGAATTCTTACGTTTTGCGTCAGAGCGCCCCGTTTATTCAACCACCTCATTCACAGGGAATCTATCAATCAACTGCATCGCCCGATAGGCATTTCGTTGGAAAGAGTCTGGCAAATGGGGAACGTGGGGTATTTGCGATAATAAATCCAACGTCCGGCGTAAAATTCTCACCACATCGCCTTCATCCAAGGTGGTGTTCTCGCAGAGTTCTGTCCACTCGATTCCTAGCGCCCATTGTTCCACTATGGCAATTAACTCAAATTCCAACCATATCGGTAGTGCTACGTTATAGCGCCGTTGTAGTTGGAACATTTGGCGACGAATTCCCCGCAATTTGGCTAAGGCTTCTGCAACTTCATTACTAAGCTCAAAGTTAACTTTGCTATCTGGACGGGGCGTTTCCATCACTAAAGCGGCGGCGGCGGCGGCTAAATGGTGCGGATCTAAGTTGTCCAATTCACCACTAGCGAATACTAAACCTAGCCACAATTCATTCTCGCCCCGAATGGCGGCAGCAATTCGTCCTAATTGGGTAGGAACTAAGTTATCTAAAGCGCCAAAGTGTTGCAGAATTGCGATTAAATTCAGAAACTCTTCCCAATGACGTTGTGACTGTTGCTCGACTTGCCCTTGCAACTGTTCAAGTTCGGCTTCTAGTTCGACATAGCGGGCCCGGCGCTTGAAAAGCGTGGCAGCATTGCCTGATTGATGTAGGGGATGAGCTTCTAATTGCTCTTGGACGGCGGTAGTGCGACTGAGTTGTTCTGCTACTTCTGGTGCTAGATGCAAAGATTCTATCGGATCAGGAATACGCACAGCGATCGCAAAGCTTTCTTCGTTACCACGGCGTGACTGTCCTGGCTTCAAGGGCATCTCTGGCGGTGGTAGTATATTCGGTGGCACCTCAATTCGCGGCAGTTCAGCGTACAAATCGACTACATCCCCTGTAGTTGCCACATACCAGCGGTTATCATGCCCCAAGCATACCAAGTAAGGAGCTTGACCAGAACCAGGCGATTTTCCTACTAACACTGCGGTTACTGGTGAAGACACTGTGATATTTTTGCCTTTGAGACTCAACAGAGTTCCTGACACTGCAAAGCCCAGCATCATCACCAATTCTTCTTGGCGATCTTCCTGTGCTTGCTCTTGCAAGGTCTTTAATATCTGTCGTTCCACTTTCAGGCGTTGCCGCAATTTTTCATAAATAGCCAGTTCATTTTCATCAACTGCGGCGATTTGCTCATGCAATTGAGCTAATTGTCTTTCAAGTTCGGCAATCTCGTCATATTCTGGTCTTAAATGCAAGGTCGCCATGTACTGCCCAAAACTGCGTTCTATCAGTTCCCTGGTTTGCTCTAGGGTATGGGTTTGCAGCAAGTTGAGTACCATGCCATAACTGGGCGTAAACTGGCTTACAAGGGGGTCTGGCTTGGATGTTCCCAAATACGCGGCTTCTTTGGCTCCTTCAAAGGGAGTTTGGACTGTCACCACATGACCTTGTTTATCCATCCCCCGGCGGCCTGCGCGTCCCGCCATTTGCAAGAATTCGGAAGCATTCAACAGGCGGTGTCCGGTGTCGGTACGCTTAGAAAGGGTAGAAATTACCGTTGTCCGGGCGGGCATATTAATTCCCGCTGCTAGTGTTTCGGTGGCGAATACCACTTTAATCAGCCCTTGCTGAAATAGTTCTTCTACCAGTGCTTTCCAAGCAGGCAGAATTCCGGCGTGGTGGGCAGCAATTCCCCGATACAAGGGTGCAATTTGTCCAGAACGCCCTGCTTCAGGGTTGCGGGCTAAAAAGTCATCAATCTGTTGCCGCAAAATCTGGGACTCTTCATTATTTACCAGCCATAAATCTCCCACTTCCGCCACTGCTTTATCACATCCCCGGCGGCTGAAGATAAAGTAAATCGCTGGGAGCATATCCCGTTGCTCTAACTGGCTCAAGGTATAAATGATACCAGGAGCTTCAGGTCTACCACTTCTCCCCCTGTCCCTTTCTCCCCCTCTCCCCTTCTTTTTCTGAAGGCGGGGGTTAATTTTGGTTTTGCTATCATTCAACAGGGGAAATAACCCTTTAGGATTGCAAAAGTGGAATTCTAAGGGGACTGGGCGAAAATCGGAGTAAATCAGGTCTGTTGGGCCATGAACGCGATTTAGCCAGTCGGTGAGTTGATCGCTATTAGCAACCGTTGCTGAGAGGGCTGCTAGTTGGACTTCACGGGGACAATAGATGATTGATTCTTCCCAAACTGTCCCACGCTGGCGATCGTTCATGTAGTGGCACTCATCAAGGATCACCGCTTCAACGTCTACCAATGAGATGCCGACTTGCCCAATGGGTGTGCCATAGAGCATATTTCGGAAAATTTCTGTGGTCATCACTAAAATCGGTGCATCCCTGTGAATGGAAGCATCTCCAGTTAACAGTCCGACTTGATCAAACCCGAATTTTTCTCGAAAGTCACGTAATTTTTGATTCGACAGCGCCTTTAGGGGAGTTGTGTAAAATACACGTTTTCCTCTCGCCAGGGCGCGATAAATGGCGTATTCTCCGACTAATGTTTTGCCCGAACCGGTGGGGGCACATACGACTACTGAGCGTCCGGCGTTCAGGGACGCGATCGCTTCTTTTTGAAACTGATCCAGTTCAAAGGGGAATATAGTCCCTAAGTCAAGTTCTGGAGACGGTGCAGGATAATTCACTCAATCACATTTGCAACCAGATTGTTTACTATACTAACGAGTCTTTTGTCAACTTCGTTATTAGTCATTACTCATTTGTCCTTTGTCACTTGTTCTTTGCAAATGACCAATGACTAATGACTAATGACTCTTTATTATTTTCCCAGCTCTTGCGATCGCTCTGTGGCAGCTTTGACTGCTTCAATTAAAGCTGAACGAAATCCTGCCTGTTCTAGCTTGGCAATTCCCGCAATGGTTGTACCGCCAGGGCTAGTAACGCGATCTTTGAGTTCTGCTGGGTGCATTTTGGTTTCATGCAACAGTTTCGCTGTTCCCAGTACGGTTTGCAAGGCTAGTTGATTAGCAATTGCTCTAGGTAAACCTGCGGCTACTCCGCCATCAGCAAGTGCTTCTACTAATAGTGCCACGTAAGCCGGGCCACTACCAGATAGCCCTGTGACTGCATCCATAAGCCCTTCTGATACTTCCACCACTTCGCCCACAGCAGAAAAAACTTGCTGTGCTATTTGGTGATGCTTGGCATTGGTATATGCACCTAAACAAATCGCAGTAACTCCTGCTCCCACAGTTGCAGGGGTGTTGGGCATTGCTCTAATCACTGGCAATTGCACAAATGCAGCTTCCAGCTGATTTAAAGGCACACCCGCCAATATGGAAATGATCAGCGGTGATTGTTCTCTATTAAGAATATCAATATCTGCTAATTCTTGAGCGATCGCACTAAACACCTGCGGCTTCACTGCCAAAAAGACAACTTCTTTTGCTTCAGTGAAAACCCGAGTATTATCTGTCGTCACGACAACATCGTATTGCTGTTTTAAGAAATCTAGGCGTGAAGATAGCGGTTCGCTAACTATGACTTCTGATGCTTGATAAATTCCACGCGTGATAAGGCGGGATAAGAGTGCTTCTCCCATTACCCCACCACCAATTAAGCCAAATTTTATAGTCATTGATCATTAGTCATTAGGCATTAGTCATCAGTCGTTTGTCATTTGTCACTATGATCAAAACCCAGGACAAATGACAAAGGACAAAGGACTAATAACTAATTTAACTTTATTGTGCCATCCGATTAGTTTCGTTGCCCCAACTTTGATTTGAAGGGCCTGTTGTAGGACGAGAGGGACGTGCTGGTGGTTGTGGGACTTCATGAAGAACGCCACCTTGGGTGCTAACTTGGACACAACTTGGTGTAAACAAAAAGATGCTCTCACCGATGCGCTCTTGATGTCCATCTAGTGCGTAAGTACCACCCGCAACAAAATCTACTGCTCGTTGAGCTTGATCTGGGTCCATGATTGTCAGATTTAATACCACTGACTTGCGTTCTCGCAGCGCTTGAATTGCCTGGGGCATTTCTTCAAATGTGCGTGGTTCGAGTACCAAAACTTCCGAAATTCCGTTAATTGCTCCTGGCATACCAATCACATTCCCCATTGGCTTTTGACCTGTTGCTATATCATCTCCCATTGTAGGCACTGGTTCCCGCCAGCGTCGATTTTGAGCGGCTGTGCTTTCTTGTGGTGCTGGTTGGGGATTTTCTTGCTGATACAGATTTTGGTAATTATTGTCTGTTTCTGGTTCTTCTTCGTAATACTCGTATTCCACTTGCTCATTTAGACCCACAAAGTCTCTGAGTTTGGAAAAAATGTTGTTCATTCTGTGTGTACTCTCCTGGTGCGAATAACCAATATTTACTTGGCTGAGGATTAGTTGAGATAGGAGCTATCGCTACATCGGTGGATACTTCAGCAAGTGTATTGCTAGTTGTAGCCCATACTACGGGTTTTGGCGATGAACTGACACTTATTGGAAAGGTCTGTGCATCGCCTAAACATAATAATGAGTCAAGATTATATCCTAAGGTTTATCCGAAGGAAACTTCTTTATACCCTATTTTGCCTTGGCGATTGCTCTTGTCAATACTATATCCTTTGTTTCCAATTGCACCAGTCTGTTACAAAATTCTTGTCAACAAATCCTGATCTCTATTAATACCGTCCTCAAAGGCTGATGATTAATCGGCTAAGAGCGATCGCCAAATAATATGGTTCCTAATCGCACCATCGTTGCACCTGCTTGCACTGCCAGTTCGTAGTCGCCTGACATACCCATAGATAGATGCTGCATTTTAATATGCGACCAATTTTGCTCCTGGATTTCTTTTGCTAGCTCACGATTGCGATTAAACACATTAAGAATTTCGGAATCATTTAATCCGGAAGGCGGAATTGTCATCAAACCTTGAATTTGTAAACTTTTGTATTGATTGAGTGTGGGTAAATCAGCCAAAAGTTCTGGCACACTCCAACCAGACTTGTTGGGATCGGGGAGAATTTTCACTTGCAGGCAAACCTGGGGAGTCACTCCTAGCTGTTGCGCCAATTGGTCTAAGCGCTGTGCCAGCTTCAAATTATCCACGGAGTGAATCCAAGGGAAATGCTCGATGGCTTTTTTGGCTTTATTGCTTTGCAAATGTCCAATAAAGTGCCAGGTAATATCCGGTAAGTCTTGCAACTCGGCTTGTTTACTGGCAGCTTCTTGGATACGACTCTCCCCGAAATCACGAATTCCTGCGGTGTATGCAGACCGAATGGCCTGGGCAGAAACTTGTTTGCTAACGGCAATCAATTTGACTGAAGTTGGCAGTGAGGAGCGAATGGAAAGAATACGTTCGGAAATCGAACTGTTCATTGGAAGGTGCGCTGGAAAACACTCTGAAGCTGATCGTACTCCTGAGAATGCCCACTGCGCCGCAGGGTACGTAAGCGATTTTCCAACATCATTCTCGCCTCAGTACGTCCTAGAGACTGGAATTTGACACCTTTAACGTCATTTGCCACCAAAAAAAATAAGCGCTGGGCATAAAGTGTGGTGAACAAATCCTGGTTTTCATCAACCATACAGATTTTGTAGAGTAAACCCCAAGTTGGATGGTTTATGTAAGTTTCTGCGTTTTCTGGATTCATTTAAGAGTCAAGGTGTTGTCAAGGTGGGAGTATATATATCTTTTCGCAGTGAATTCCAAACATTCAGACGATAATACCAACATTCGCCAGAATATTTGCTTAAAATGCGAAACTGCGGTTACGAAGACCTTGATCTAGTTTCTAATGGGCAGATGAAGCTAGTGGTAGTGAAGCGGAATGGTACAACAGAAGCCGCGAAGCGTAGATTCAGAGAGTAGAGGCTGGTTGATAAACATCACCATCTGCTTTGGTGATTTCAATTTACCAATCTGTAGGGACAAGGCACAAAATAGTCCTGATCTTCTGGTTGAAAGTTCGGCTTGGCAAGGAAAAACATCCTTTGAAGTTTCCAAAGGCAACAGCGAATTTTTCAACTTCTTTCCATACTGCCACAACTGTCGCTGAATGGCACAAAATTGGGGAGTAGGGATTGGGTACTGGGGATTGGGTACTGGGGATTGGGTACTGGGGACTGGAAAGAAAACTACCATTTATGCAAAAGGTCTATTGATTATCCAGTATTTTCAGTGGTGGAATTTGTGCCTGAGCGTTGTGCAGAGATTCATAAGGGTGTCGGTCAAAAATATTGAGATTAGTTTGTAGTGTTCGAGTAAGGCTGGTTAATAGCTAAAATCTATAGGAAATGCTAGGGGATCAATTTTGTGAGGTTAAGGCAAGAGACGCGATGAATCGCCGTCTCTACAATAATCAGTCTTTGCTAGAGACGGCAATTTAATGTTTTACTTCTGATTCCTGAATTCTGACTCCTGAATTCTGAATTCTGTTGTATTACCTCTTACCATTATTCGGGGCAAAATTATACCTGAGTTCCTATAGTTACCCGTATTCCCCAGAATAATATTAAAGTTGCGATCGCAAGCCAGTCACGCCCTTTTAATCGTAAGTCGTGCCACTGGACTCGATGCTCATTGGGACTGGTAAAACCTCGTACCATCATTGCATTCGCCATTTGATCGGCTCGTAAGAGCAGATTTTCCAAAAGTCTCTCTGCAACTGTCATCCAAACCTTGAATGCTCCTTTTAATCCCAGCTTTTTCCAATTAATTGCCCTTGTCATCACGGAACGGAATAAATTTTGCACTTCTTCTAAAACTAGGGGAATAAAGCGCAAAGACAAGGTTAAAGTTAAAGCAATTTCTGTGACGGGCAACTTGAAGCGTCGCAAGGGTTGCATTAGGCTTTCTATCCCAGATGTGATTTCTTCTGGTGCGGTTGTCAACAGATATAGGTTAGTACTATAAATTACAGTAAATATAAGTGTACTCAGGCGTACTGCCAAACTTAAGGAGTAGCGAGTCACTTTGACTGGGCCTTTGTGAAATAGCACGTAGCTGTATTCTTTTTTCTCAGCTGCTGGCTCTTGAACAAGATTATTGGAGTTTGCTTGCTGGGTTAAGATTTGTTCATTAGCTGGTAAGCGTGGCTGATGATTTACACCCATTCCATCAGGACTTATGGCTGCGATCGCTAAGATAAAAAACGATAGCATTAACAGCCAGCCCATTTGCTGCTGCCATACTCGTCGGGGAATTCTCGCAATCAAGGTGGCAATAATTAATACTACCACTAGCAGCACACGCCAAAGGTTGTTGGCCAAAACATAGCTTGTTAAAAAGCTCATCAACCAGGCGAACTTGACTCGCGGATCAATTTTATGCAGCCAAGTTTGGGGTTGTTCTAGATAAAGTCCAAGTGGCAGCGATCGCAATAAATCCATTTTAGAGTTAGGAGTGAAGAATGACGAGTTAGGAGTTTTGACTTTAACTCATAACTCTTGTACAGACGCGATGAATCGCGTCTCTCTTGTACAGACGCAATTAATCGCATCTCTCTTGTACAGACGCGATGAATCGCGTCTCCTAACTTATTTTGACGCGAGTTGCCCTGTTAACATTACCACTTTCAGCATCACGGACTTTTTTGCTCCGCCACAGTAAGATAATCGGTGTGCCTTTAAATCCTAGCTGTTGCCTAAATTGCCGTTCAATGTAGCGGCGGTAGTTGTCGTTGAAGCGTTTAGAATCATTGACAAATAGTGCGATCGTTGGTGGTTGGCTACTAACTTGTGTACCATAATAAATCTTGCCCTGACGCCCACCGCGAGATGCTGGCGGTGAATGCCAACTGACGGCATCTGTTAAAACTTCGTTAATTACTGATGTGCTGACACGGCGTTTGTGTGATTCAGCCGCCGTTTTCACCAATTCGAGAATCTTTTCTACCCGTTGTCCTGACAAGGCACTCACAAAAATTGTTTCTGCCCATTCGGTAAAATGTAACCGTGATTGCAGAGTTTTTTCGTAGTCGTAGATTGTGTAAGAGTCTTTTTCGACGGCATCCCACTTATTAACGACGATGATGCAAGCTCGACCTTCCTCGATAATCCGCCCAGCTAATTTTTGGTCTTGCTCAGTAACTCCATCTACAGCATCTATTACTAATAAAACCACATCAGCGCGGCGAATCGCTTTGAAAGCACGGTTAATACTAAAGAATTCCGTGCCGTATTCGATGTGTTTCTTTTTGCGGATACCGGCAGTGTCAATCAAGCGATAAGTTTGTCCATCCCGTTCAATAACGGTATCAATAGCATCGCGGGTTGTGCCGGAAATTGGGCTGACAATTGCCCTTTCTTCCCCGACAAAAGAATTGAGTAAGCTCGATTTGCCCACATTCGGGCGTCCCACAATTGCTACTTTTATTTCATTTGTTTCTGGGATGTCTTCAACAGCAGGTATGTGATTAATTAACTCGTCGAGTAACTCTCCTGTACCACTGCCATGAATTGCGGAGATGGCGTAAGGTTCGCCCAATCCCAATTCCCAAAATTCGGCAGCTTGCATTAAGCCTTGTTCTGGGGATTCACATTTATTTACAGCTAGTAGTACAGGTACGCGTTGTTGGCGCATCCATTCGGCGATTTCTAAATCTGCCGATGTGGGGCCTGTTTGACCATCGACTACAAAAATAGCGCCACATGCTTCTGCAAGGGCTGTCATTGCCTGTTGGCGAATCAGTGGTAAAAATTCGGTATCATCATTAAAAACTAAACCACCAGTGTCTACCACTAAAAATTCGCGGCCATTCCAGAAAGCCGGCATGTAAGTGCGATCGCGTGTCACTCCCGGTTCATCATGGACAATCGCCGTTTGTTCCCCGGCGAGTCGATTAACCAGGGTGGATTTGCCCACATTTGGGCGTCCGATAATTGCAACAATTGGCAGTGCCATAAAACCAGGGTAAGTGAGAGACGTAGTATATCATGTACTTACATTTTACTCACTTTAAACTTGAAGTTTTAATTTAATTTTTGGGGACTGGGGACTAGGGACTGGGTATTGGGGACTAGGAAAGAAAAGATGAGTAAGATTTGCTTGGATTCCAATGCCCACCTATTCAGTGATGTCATGCTTTTAAAAATAAAAAAGGTAGGATTTCCTACCTTTTACCCAAAAAAAGCATTTTGTAACCAAATACCAAATTAAATATCACACACGCTTTTGACGTATCGATTGCAAACCTATGACGAAGTTGTGACGTTTAATTTGTAGCTGATTTCGCGATTGCTCCCAGTTGCAACCCCAGTGGATAACTTCCTTCTTCCTTGATGCGCTTAATTTCAGCATCGGTTATCCGTAAATTTAACTTTTGTGCCAGCGATCGCACAATATCTCCCCGATCAATTACACCAGCTACAGCACCAGCGGGAGAAAGCACGGTAATTCTAGGTAACTGCTCATTTTCTAGCTTGTTAATTACCTCAGCCATCGATGTTGATTCTGCAACGGTAGGTATTTCTGTCAATGGACGTACTATGCTGTGTAAGGTTTCGGTTTCCCATTGACTCCTTTGGGTTAAACGGAAATCGTCAATGGAAACTAGACCCCGATAACGTCCATCAGAAGCAGCAAAATAAACCTGTGAGGGAGCGGTTTCCAAGAGGTATAAATCGGCAAAGGAGCGTAATGTCTGGTCAGCATCAATAACTCTAAAATCACGGGTCATTGCATCGGACGCCACCACCTTGAGTAGGCTTTCTTGCAATGTAGTCATGTTGTCATAGTTGCTGGCATTGCGGACAGCAAACCAACCTAACAGCGCAATCCACAAACCAACTACTAACTCCCTTGTCACGAAATCTACAACAAATCCTAAAGCGATCGCAGCATAACCCAATATTTGCCCCGCCTTTGCAGCCCAGTGTACGGCTTGAAAGCGATTACCTGTTATTTGCCATAGTGCTGCTTTTAACACTTGCCCCCCATCTAGAGGTAAGCCGGGAATCAGGTTAAATAGAGCCACCACCAAGTTAATTCTCGCCAAATCTCCAACCATGACACTAAGAGGATTAGTCTCAGGTATCACAATAGTTAATAGCTGGAGCAAGAAAAATAGGATGATACTGACCAAAGGCCCAGCGATCGCAACTTGAAAAGCTTTGAGAGGAGTTTTAGATTCTTCTTCAATAGCAGCAATCCCGCCAAACATAAATAGAGTAATTGAATTAACTCTAATGCCTTGCGATCGGGCTACTAAGCTATGACCCAACTCATGTAACAATACTGAACCAAATAGCAGCAGTGCCATAACTATTCCAGCACTCCAAGCTATAAGATTCCCCCATTCCTGATAAGCTACCCCAAAATTGAGGGTTGCCAACCCTAAAATCACAAACCATAATGGGTCTAAAAATAGGGGAATTCCAAATAAAGACCCAATTCTCCAATTTGTTTGCATTACATTGTCCTAAAACTAAATATTGCCAGTAGTTTTTATACTGGAATACTACGCATACTTGTATACAAATTTATTATTAAGCATCAATTCGGTAGTGCCGAATGACGCAATGCTCTTACTTTCTAGAATAGACAATTAATGGCTGCTAGTTGTGGGCATTGGTCATTGGGCATTCAAAAGAGGCAGAGGGGTAGGGAGCAGGGAGCAGAGCCAATACGGTTCGGTTAAGGCAAGAGACGCGATAAATCGCCGTCTTTACAAGAATCAGTCCTTTGTAGAGACGGCGATT
>NZ_JBDNJQ010000083.1:0-35084 GCF_051172895.1 Nostoc sp. CALU 1950
TCTTCATTTTTAATTTTTAATTTTTAATTTTTAATTCCGCCTTGCGGTACTAGGGTGTTGTCTGCGGTGAATTTGTAGGATTAGGAGCGGGGATAATTGGCACAATTATCGGCTGTGGTTTTTCACCTTGCAGTTGAATTTGGGCTTGGTTGCGGCCGTCTATTGCTTGTTGGTAATTAGACTTGTATTTTATTGCTTGATCGTAAGAAGCGATCGCATCCCGATACCGCTTCAAATTTAATAGGGCATTGCCTCTGCTATACCAGCTTTCGGAATGGTCTGGTTTATAACGAACTGCCTTATTATAAGACGCGATCGCATCTTCGTATTTCTGCAAAATGTATTGTGAATTCCCTAGATTATACCAAAGTTGATAGTCATTTTGCTTAATTGTTGCTGCTTTATTATAAGATTTTATTGCTTCTTCATAGCGTTGGTTTTGATGCAGCGACCAACCCAAGTTATACCATGCTTGATAGTTTCTGGGGCTGTATTTAATTACTTGATTAAAAGATTCGATTGCTTCTGGATAACGTTGTAAATTCAGCAGTACATTACCTCTTGACAACCAAGATTGATAATAATTTGCCTTGTATTGCACTGCTTTATCATAAGCAGTAAACGCATCTTGATAGCGCCGCAAATTGACTAGTGAATTTCCCCGATTATACCAGGCTTCCTCATAGTCTGGTTTTAATTCAACGACTTTTTGATATGCTGCGATCGCTTCTTCGTATCGCTTAGAATTCTGTAGCGCTAATCCTTTTTTGTACCAAGCTTGATAATTGTCTGGTTTGAGTTCAATCGCCTTTTCATAAGATTGAATTGCTTGGTCATATTGGTTCAAATTACTGAAAGCTTCACCCTTAGCATTCCAGATTTCTGAGTTGTTATTATTTAATTGTAAAGCTTTGTCAAAAGAGGCGATCGCTTCTTGATATCGCTGTAAACTTCCCAACACAAAACCCCGTCCGCTCCAAGCTTCAAAATAATCTGGACGAATTTGAATTGCTCTATCATACGCCGCTAATGATTCTTTGTATTTTTTTAATTTATACAGCGTTTTGCCTTGACCATTCCAGGCTTGAGCATGATTTGGTCGAATATTAACAGCTTTTTCATATACTGCTAGCGCGTCTTGATAGCGTTGCAAATCAAAAAGTGTATTTCCTTGTTTAGATAATTCTATGGCATTATTTGAATTAATGTGATTCCAAATCAATATTGATGCTACTCCGCTAACCCCAATGAAAAATATCGCCAGTAAAACTTTACCCAGAATGCCTTTTTTCGGTTGAGGTTTGTTTATATTTTTTGGTGGAGAAATAGGATTTAAAGCTATTGTCAGTGCGGGTGGTTGCGTTAACTCTTTCAGCGCTTTTAACGCCATCGTTGCCGAAGGATAGCGTTGCCGAAAGTCGTAGCAGACCATTTTATCTAAGAGTTGAGCAAATTCTGGCGTTACCGTGGCTTGATTATGCCAGATAATTTCATTAGTCTCAGCATCTTTTACTATTTCCTCTGGTGATAATCCTGTGAGAGCTTGAATAGCAATTATTCCCACAGCATAAATATCACTGCTTAATTTTGGCGTACCATGAGCTTGTTCTCCAGGAATATATCCAGGTGTACCTATAGCAACTGTAGCCTGTGTTTGACCTTGGGGAGTAATCACTTGAGTCGCAATTTGTTTAACTGCACCAAAATCAATTAAAATCAATTTGCCATCTGGTTGGCGTCTGAGAATATTTCGAGGGTTGACATCACGGTGAATTACATTCTGTTGATGGACAAATTCTAAGATTGCCAAAAGTTCTTCTAAAAGTGAAATTACTTGCTCTTGACTTAAGGTTTTGCCTGGTGTTATTTCTTGACTCAGGTCATCACCTTCGATCAATTCTTGTACAAGATAGAATTCGGCATTCTCCTCAAAATAAGCTAAAAGTTGGGGGATGCGATCGTGAGTTCCTAATTTATACAGAACTTGTGCTTCCGTATCAAATAAACGCCTAGCTGTCTCCAAAGTTACTGGATCGCTTGCCTGGGGTTTGAGTTTTTTTACGACACATGGAGGTGAACCAGGTAATTGGGTATCACAAGCCACAAAAGTTTCACCAAAACCCCCACCTCCCAAGTTCCTAATAATTTGGTATCTTCCTACAAGTGTGTTTCCCAGCATCTCGTTTGCCTACTTGAGTGCGATGCGATCTGATTTCAATCTTGCCACAGGTTAAGGGGGAGTGAGAGAGTGGGGAGCAAATAACAACCCCTTGTTTTGTATCTAGCCTTGTTTTGTGTGTCTTAATGACGAATTACGAATTAGTATGATTCCTATTAGTGATAATATTCCTTGTCGAAGTAAGCCGATTATTAATTACTGGTTAATTGGCATTAACCTGGTTGTATTTTTATGGGAACTTAAACTAGAATTTAGTGGTCAATTAGGTTATTTTATCAGTAGTTGGGGTATTATTCCTGCCCAGATTAGTGGAGCAGTTACAAATGCTCTCTTTTTCAACTCTGCTGCTTGGATAATTGTAATTTGGCGAGTATTTTCACTACTCTTTGGAATATTTTTGCACGGCAGTTTTAGCCAAATCTTGGGAAATATACTATTTTTGTGGGTTTTTGGCAAGACTGTCGAGAATATTCTGGGACATAAACACTATCTCGGATTCTATCTGGCTGCTGGCGTGATGATAGGGGTATTGCAAATACTAGCTGAACCGAATTTGACAGTACCATTGATTGGGGCAAATGGTGCGATCGCAGCTATTTTAGGGGCATATATTATTAAGTTTCCTAAAGCTAAAATTGACACAGTTTTGCCGCTAATAATCTTGTATATCCCCATCGAACTGCCAGCATTTTTCTATATATTTTGGTGGTTTGTGCAGCAATTATTTTATGGTATAGGTAGTTTAAATATTCCTCCTGTCGGCGTAAATCAATCGGGTGTTGTTTTTTTAGGGCAGGTTGTGGGATTATTAATTGGTGCGGCTTTTATGCGATTAAAGCGATAAATTTTATTTAACTACTTAGAGGATGTTTTAAAAGTTTTTGGCAATAGAATTCGCTACTAATCAAAATCAATGGTTTTTAACCTGCGGAGGCAGGTTTTGTCTGTATAGCCGCGACTTCTAGTCGCTAAGGCTAGTAATAATTTAGACTTTTCAAATATCCTCTTAAGCTATTTTTATCAGGTGGAAAATGTTTCTTGATGCCGAAAACCTTGCTTTTGATGTTTGTGCCATTGCTTACCCTAAAGTTATTGGAACTTATATAGGGCTTATATTTGATTTCTGAAAAAAAATTAGTACAACTAAGAAGCCTTCTTTCCTGTTGCCTATTGCCTACCTACGCAAATCAGTTCAGAAATCAAAGCGGATTGCTATATATGTCTTTTGACTGAAATACCTAACCTACGTTTGCTGAAGAAAGCATATATTTCATAGCTAGAATGATTGCTGTGTAATATTTTGAATTTTGAATTTATGTGCCTTTTGATGGATTGTATTTTTTATCTAAAAATTACATACTCATCAGACTAGGGGATACCTACTCTTCAAGTCGGTGTTATTAAGTATAATCGGTGTAAAAGATGCCAAATGTTGATAAAGTTAACTTTCAAATTACTGATGATTTAACAATACTGCGGCAGCGTGTAGCAGAGTTAGAGCAATCAGAAATATCTTATCAACAAAGGCAAGCAGCACTTGAGGAGGAATTAAGAGAACTAAAAAGAAAGCTGCCATTAGAAATAGAAGATTCCCATATTAAAGTTGTCGAGTGGCAGATTGAGAAGGATACATCCATAGTTCTAAATCTACCAAGAGATGTGGCAGTAATTTTACAACAACTCCAACAAGAAATTGTGGAGCGGCAGCAAGTAGAAGTAGTACTTAGGGAGAGTGAAGAACGGCTGAGGCTAGCTCTAGATGCATCCCAAATGGGCTTGTGGGATTGGAATATTGTTACCAATCAAGTAATTTGGTCGGAAAATCATGAAGTGCTTTTTGGTCTACTTCCGGGCAGTTTTGACAGCAGTTATGAAGGCTTTTTGAGGTGCGTTCATCCTGAAGATCAGCCATTTGTCATGCAAGCGATCGCTCACGCTTTGGCAAACCAAACTGATTACAACGATGAATTTCGGATAGTTCGCTCAGACCAAAGTCCACATTGGATTTCTGCCAAGGGAAAATTTATCTATGACGATCAGGGACAAGCGGTGCGAATGATTGGCGTTTGTATGGAAACTACTGTATGCAAGCAGGCTGAAGAAAGTACTCGCGAACTAACAACCCAAGTCCAAGAACAGGCAAATATTTTAAATGCTATTCTTACTGCTTCAGTGGATCACATTTACATCTTTGATCGCCAAGGTTGCTATCAGTATGTCAGCCGTGATGCAGCTACTGTATTAGGTTTAAAACCCCAGGATCTTATTGGAAAAACTTTGTCAGGATTAGATTTACCCGCAGACCTAATAACGCAGGTAGATAATCAACGACAAGCTGTGATGAAAACTGGGCAGCCAATCAAAGATGAGTGCGAATGTCTTACCACCAATGGGGTGCATTTTTATGAATATATCCTCACACCATTACGCAATGTTGACCAAACTATTGAAGGCGTAATCACTGTTTCTCGCGATATTACCGAACACAAACGGGCAGAAAAGTCATTACGCGCAAGTGAAGCGCGATTTCGGCGTTTGTTTGAATCTAATTTAATCGGGGTCGCTTTTTGGACAGTGAATGGCTTAATAATTGATGCCAATGATGCCTTTCTCCAACTAGCTGGCTACACTCGTGATGAGTTTGCCACTTTAGGTAGAATTAATTGGAGAGAACTTACTCCTGGCGAGTATCAGGATTTAGACGATCGCGCCCTTTTGGAAGTGCAAACCACTGGAGTTTCCAGAATTTACGAAAAAGAGTACATCCACCGCAACGGAAAGCGAGTACCAATTGTTTTGGGGATGGCCTTGCTGAATGATTCTCAAGAACATGGTGTTGCTTTTGTCTTGGACATTACCGATCGCAAATCGGCTGAAAAAGAATGCGATCGCCTACTAGAATGCGAAAGGACAGCACGCAAACAAGCGGAAATTGCCAACAAAATTAAAGATGAGTTTCTAGCGGTTCTCTCCCATGAACTGCGAACCCCACTCAATCCCATCCTGGGATGGTCGAAAATGCTGCGGACTCGCAAGTTTGATGAAAAAACTACTAATCACGCTTTAGAAACCATTGAACGCAGCGCCAAGTTACAAACCCAGCTAATTGAAGATTTATTGGATGTGTCTCGCATCCTCCAAGGAAAATTAAACTTGAATATCTGTCCAGTAAACTTGGTAATGGTAGTTGAAGCAGCACTAGAAACAGTAAAACTAGCAGCAGAAGCCAAGTCAATTCAAATTCAGACCATATTTGATGCCAATTTGGGACAAGTTATGGGCGACCCAAATCGACTTCAACAAGTTGTGTGGAATCTACTTTCCAATGCGGTAAAATTTACACCAACAGGAGGACGGGTAGAAATTCGACTCATGGAAGCTGCTAACCAGGTTCAAATTCAGGTCAGCGATACAGGTAAGGGAATTAGCCCAGACTTTTTGCCTTATGTGTTCGATTACTTTCGTCAATCTGATGGCACTACTACACGGACATTTGGTGGACTAGGTTTAGGATTAGCGATCGTGCGTAAGGTTGTAGAAATGCATGGGGGAAAGGTTCAAGCCGAAAGTTCTGGAGAAGAATCGGGTGCAACTTTCACTGTTGATCTACCGCTTTTAGTCAGAAATGAACAGGTTTGGCGTGAGGAAAATCAGTCTTTAGATTGTCAGCCGGAATCCTCGCTTTTTTCGGACACTCAAGTTCTGGTTGTGGATGATGAACCAGATATCCGCGATTTAGTCACCTTCATTTTGCAAGACTACGGTGTAGAAGTAACCGCCGTAGCATCAGCACAGGAAGCACTACAAGCGCTTTCTGAGTCGATCCCAGATGTTTTAATTAGTGATATTGGAATGCCAAAGACAGACGGTTATATGCTGATGCGTGAAGTGCGATCGCGATCGCCCCAACAAGGAGGAAGCGTACCAGCGATCGCTCTGACAGCTTATGCGGGGGAAATGAATCAGCAGCAAGCATTAGCAGCAGGATTTCAAATGCATATTTCTAAACCAGTAGATCCAGATGTATTGGTAAAGGCGATCGCTGATTTGATTAATCCAACCTAATATAGGTAAGCGTCCGAGAGATCGCCTCTGGTGATCTCCTATAACTGCATTTTCTGTTTATTTTGTCAACTAGTAGTCTGCCCCATTAATTTTGCAAGGTTTGTAGTAAGCACTTAAGTGCTTAAAAATTCAGGACTAAAGTCCTTACTACAAACTTTTATAACCCTTCAAACTTCGCTTGATAGACTACTCGTC
Source organism: Nostoc sp. CALU 1950 (assembly GCF_051172895.1). Taxonomy (NCBI): domain Bacteria; kingdom Bacillati; phylum Cyanobacteriota; class Cyanophyceae; order Nostocales; family Nostocaceae; genus Nostoc; species Nostoc sp. CALU 1950. Next base: position 6,440 of record NZ_JBDNJQ010000083.1, read on the forward strand.
TCGCACGGCGTAAATAAGCCACCCATTTTAAATGTCTGAGAGGTTGTTTGAAAAGTCCTCTAGTCGGTATCAAAAGTTTTAGATCCCCCTAAATCCCCCTTAAAAAGGGGGACTTTGACTCCAGTTCCCCCCTTTTTAAGCTACCGTGTATACACAAGTCGGGTTGAGAATCAAATAGAGGGAAAAGAACGGAAAATTATTTTTAAAATCCTTGATTTTCCGTTAATTCTATATCAATAAGCTGACACTATTGATAATCAGCTTGATAAGCTCAAAAGCTTGCCTACTAAGGCTTGCATCTTACCAGGCAAGGATTTTAGGACTTGTGTATACACCGTAGCCTTTTTAAGGGGGGTTAGGGGGGATCTAAAGTGCCTAAAGTTACAGAGAGAAACTTTTCAAACATCCTCTGAAACCCTTGCAAACAATTAATTACGAATTACGAATTCCGCCTTGCGGTACTAGTTCACCGTCAATTACCTAAAGCATCTCAAACTCTAATTGATGACTCTTAAGAAAATCATGGGTGAAATGATCCACCATATTTGTATCAGCTAGTTCCAAATTATAAAAATCCACAGCTTCATGGTCAAAATAGGGGCCAGCGTGCCAAGTACCCTCATGTAGCTTGATAAAACAATTCCCCGGAATCCGGAAAGCAGCCATCTCTTCTAATGTTGGTTCATTCACATCATTATTAGGAGGACAAACTGCAATTAACCAATCCTTGCCTTCCAAAGAACCCAGACATTGAGTGCATTGCAGATGGCGAGTAATTTTGTGAAACTTTCGCCCTCTCTTTTCCAACCGCATAATATAAAATCGTGGAATCCCGTTTTGCAGGTTTAACTGGGCATCTTCTCCATCGAAACTTTTGCCATCAAGACTTGCAAAAATCACCTGTCCATAACGGCGAAAGTTTTCAGAAGTCACCCATTCTACCTGTAATTGTTGCACTGTTTTTGATGTGCTCATATCAAATCTTCGAGAGAGATTAGTTAGGTTTATTTTCCCCCAAAATGACTGATTTTTATACAGTCATGATGGTGAATTTCTGAGTTTAAATACCCTAATCTATTCTAAGAAAATAACCTCAGCTAGCTAGATAACTACGTACTTGTTCCTTTTGGCGTCGGAGGAGACTGAGAGCTTTTTGCTCTATCTGGCGCACCCGTTCTCGACTAATACCCATGCGATCGCCAATCTGTGCTAAAGAAAGTTCATAGCCATCAGTAAGACCAAAGCGCAAGGTTAATATTTCTCGCTGCTGGGGAGACAGCTTTGCTAACAAGTCTTGTAAGTCTTGATGCAGAGATTCTTCAACAGCATAGTCTTCGGGAGAAGGGCCATCATCCTCCAGTATGTCCTGCAATTCTGTATCCTGTTGTTCACCAACTCGCGCCTCTAGGGAGAAAGGTTGGCGGGCCAAGTACAAACACTCTCTAACTTGGCTGGGTGTCAAAGATAACGCGCTGGCAATTTCCGCAGTAGTGGGAACGCGGCCCAACTGTTGAGATAATTCTCGCTGCACCCGTTTAATTTTGTTCAGTTTCTCAAAGACGTGGATAGGTAAACGAATTGTCCGTCCTTGTTGAGCGATCGCTCGTGTAATTCCTTGACGAATCCACCAATAAGCGTAGGTTGAAAACTTATAACCAAGAGCGGGATCAAATTTATCCACTCCTCGCTCTAAACCCAAAGTACCTTCTTGAATTAAATCCATAAATTCCAAGTTGCGGTGCTGGTATTTCTTCGCCACTGCTACCACTAACCGGAGATTAGCCTGAATCATTTTCTGCTTGGCTTGGTGTCCTTGACTGAGCTGTTGCTCTAACACCTCAACACTTGACTCCAACTGATCTGCCCATTCTTGCAGCGTTGGTTCGTGATTTAATTTCACAGCCAATTCTTCCTTAGCAGCTAATAAATTCATCATTTGCTGCACCTGTTGGGCAAAAATAACCTCTTGTTCGCGAGTCAACAAATCTACACGCCCGATCTCTTGCAGATAACTACGCACAATATCATCTGTAACTCGAGGCTTTTTATCTGCGGCTAAACTTTTTTTCTTCGTTTTTTTAACTTCGGTAGGTGGAGATGTTAAGTTGCTCATGGTTATTTGCTCCTCTGTAACCTCATCAATTTATTGGTATCAAGTCTACATATTCAGACCCATAGTCATTTCACACTGCTAATCAATGCAATTGGCAATACTGATGAATTTTGGTCTTATGATACATTACAAGTCAATTGTTGGAGATAATAAACCCAAAATCAACCCACCCTTTAATACTAACATCATCACTAGTCACAAATCAATTACCTAAAGTATTATCAGCATATCATTTGAAGTAATTACACTCCTTTTTTCTTGATTTTTGCATATTTTCAAACACGAATTATGTTTAGTCTAATTATCCAATGCATTTACTGTAAACAATAACAAGCTTACCAAGCAACAATTTCATTACCTAAGAGATAAATTATTAACAGCAACTCTCCAAATAAATCAGAATTATTAAACAACAAAAATATTATTTATTTAAATATTAATAGTCTGGTCAGAATTTTTCTCTGTAACTCTTATCAAATGTCCATTTTTTTACCTCTATTTTTTTACGAGATAATCCAATCATCATGAAGCTGAGTACATATAGGAATCCGCTTTGATTTCTGAAATTATTTGCGTAGGTAGGCAATAGGCAATAGGCAATAGGCAATAGGCAATAGGAGACAAGCCTCTTCAAGTTGTACTGATTTTTTTCAAAAATCAAATAGGAGTTTTATAGCAGGCGATTGTTAAATACAAAGTAAAGCCTCTCTCCTGCTCAAGCACGGCTTTCTTCAGCAGTTTGGTCAAATACTTGTAATTTGGGCTTTAAGATAATAAAGACGCAGATATCTGTGACAATTGCACTTGTGTCATACTGCACGCAGACATCTGCATTCGATGCGGTATTATCAACTTGATTACTTTTGGAAACATTTTATAAACTAAAAGTAGTAACAGTGGTCACATTAACACCAAGGATAATACTTGGCAAGACACCAACACCCGCGATCACCACTAATATCCTGTTGAAGCGAAAATATTTTTGTTTAGGGATGGGTAGCTGATTGTTGTACAGCACAACTTGAACAACAAGATTACCCACTTTTGGAGAAGTCGTAAATAATCTGAGACTTGTAACAAAGCAACATCTCACAGTTTTCTCGCTGACTCGTTTTCACCTTAAGTTGACACAAAAGCACAGTTATGCATCAACACAGATGATTGACTTATAGCAAAGATTTTTGGAAAAATGGTACTATATTAAGGCCTTAATCTAATTTTTCAACCATCATTTTAGTAGATATTGATTAAGAAAAGCATTCACCTCATTGGCGCATAACCCGACATTAACTGTCTTTCCTGCTTTTTTGAGAATGTCCAATCCTTGACCATTATTGCGCGGATCTGGATCAACTATAGATACATATATTTCATGTATCCGACGATCTTCAGCGATCGCTAAAGCACACGCAGGTGTGCGTCCATGAAAAGAACAAGGTTCAAGGGTTACATACATTTTCAAGAAGTTAAAAGCTTTGCCTTGAATCTGTTTAAGTGCGTCAGCCTCAGCATGGTGTTTTCCTGATGCCTGCGTGTATCCTTGAGCTACTATAGGACTCATATTTGATTTCTGAAAAAACTTAGTACAACTAAGAAGCCTTCTTGACTGTTGCCTATTGCCTATTGCCTGCCTACGCAAATTAGTATGGCTACGCCACGCTACGCGAACAGAAATCAAAGCGGATTCCTATATCTTTTGGGCATCTATGATTACACAGCCTACTGGTGGGTTCGGCAAACATTCCGGCAAAGCTTTTCTGCTTTGAGCTAAAGCAGCCAGCATAAATATTCCATCCATATTTGAGCGTAAATTATCTAGATAAATTACACTACCAAGAATTAGTTATCTATTGTTAAAAAAGTTCCTATATTAAAATTGAGTAACTGTCACCCTAAGACCAGAATCCAGCTTAGGAACCTTGAAATACTCAATTGGCTCAGTACTTTGAGAACTTTCGGTATTTGCCGGCTTCTGACATTGCTTAAAGAAAGACTCTGGGTTATTGATGAACTCAAGCGGGTTAATCTTTGGGCATCCTGGCTCTTGCACTAGCGAAATTGATTCAGTAGTTTGTTTGGGATTATTAGTTTGTCCGATAAAATTACTCCATGTAGCGTTAATTGTGGCTGGTTCTGTCAATAAAACTCCAGCCTGATTGCGATCGTCTGTTGTCATGGGAACATTCTCTTGGTTAGCGTAGGCACTCTGGGACAGAGCAAGTGCGCTAATCACAACGACTAAGATAATAGAAGAGGATTTCATAATTCAATCTCTCAACATTTAATGTCAGTTTAATAATTACAATTGGCTAGATACAGAAACCAATAAATAGCAACCTAGTTTGGGTACTTCAGATTAACACAGGTAGTAAGAAGTATGCCTAAACTTCATTAAAACTATAGTGAAATATAGAGTACATTATCGCTAAAATTTGCCTACCTTTAACAAGAGGCTTAACCCTGATTGTTCACCACATCTTTCAAAGCCTTATAAAACCTAGATTTATGCGTTTTGCACTGTGGCAACAAATATATACGGAGTTTTTTCCGCAATCGATCCATAGTTTTGTACTAAGTGGCAAAGATAAAAATTGATGAGTATTACATCTAGCGCAAAACTAGGTTAAAATATAACGCATGTTCGATTTAAATCAATTAACTAAAGAAAGTAAAGCTTTATTCAGCCCTGGTGATTAGAAATCGCGGCTACACAGACAAAACCTGCATTTGTAGGTTGTTTCGATGAAGTCCACGCAAGTAGGTTTAGCTTATGTAGTATTTGATTATACCTAAAGTTTAATCTCTCACGAATGATTTAGGATTACTATAGATGTCTACTAAGTTTTTTAACGCAGACAATAATATATGCTTTTATATACAGCCAAATTCAGAGTGAAACAGGCTTAATATCTGGCTTTGAGACTCAGCCTGTGTACTTCACTCCCTTGAAATATTCTATATCAATACCAAAGATGCTAATTTTATATATAACGAGCGTTCGATATAATAACCTGAGTCATGCCTAAGATTGTTGACCATGAGCAATACCGTAAAGAACTGCTCGACAAGTGCTTTGATTTATTTGCCCAAAAAGGCTATGGTTCCATTACTATGCGCCAAATTGCCGAAGGATTAGGGGTTTCTACTGGTACGTTGTACCACTATTTTCCTAGCAAACAAGCTTTATTTGAGCAATTGGCCCAAGAAATATGTGAGCAAGATTTAAGTGCAGCATTGGCTGAATTGGAAGGAGCGCAAACCCTGCAAGAGGGGATGGAAGCACTAGGAAGATATCTAGTAAAAAATGAAGACTACTTTATTAAGTGGACTTATATATGGATTGATTTTTGTCAACATCAAGACTCTAAAGAAATGTTGAATAATAGTGTTTTTAAGCGGAACAATCAGCGTTATCAGCAGGCTGCCTGCGATTTTGTAGGTATTCAAGATCCAGTATTGGCTTCCTTTGTATTGAGCTTTGTGAATGGTTTAATTCTGGAGAAGTTATGGGGTGATGAAACAATTGATTTTATGGAACAATGTGCGCTATTAGGCAAAATGCTCACGGCATATTTGCCGCAACATGGGGCAAGATGTAGGAGTTATACTCTATAACTAAATAAGTTGAAAAATGCTACATATATAACAATTATGAATTACTTGATATTCATTGATGACTAATAAATAGTTGCCACCAATATCAACTCATTTGATGTAGACAAAATGATTTTTTAGGAGAGTAAAAGAGATGGTTCAAAAGCTATCAAAAAAGACTTCCAATAAATGGTTAGTTGCATTAGTAATTGCCGCTACTGCTATTACAGGTGGAATTGTTGTTTATGGGATTTCTCAATTTGGGTTAGTTAGTCAAGCTGAGAAATCTGAGCCAGTAGAAACCACGCCTAAAAGTCAAAAAGTGGCTGCATTAGGACGACTAGAACCGGAAGCAGAGGTAATTAGCTTGTTTGCACCCTTGGCATTAGATGGCGATCGCATTGCTCAAATTTTAGTCAAAGAAGGCGATCGCGTTAAAGCCGGACAGATGGTGGCAATTTTAGACGCCCGCGATCGCTTACAAACTGCTGTACTACAAGCGCAACAACAAGTTAGAGTTGCTCAAGCTAAACTCGCTCAAGTTGAAGCTGGAGCAAAAGTAGGAGAAATTAACGCCCAGCAGGCAAGTGTTGAACGTCTTCAGGCTCAATCCCAAGGAGACAAAACAGCACAACAAGAAGCGATATTCCGCATAGAGGCACAGTGGGAAGGAGACAGAATCGCGCAAGAAGCAACCATTAAGAAGCTAGAGGCAGAACTCAAAAATGCCGAAGCCGAATATCAACGTTATCAGCAGTTATATTCTCAAGGTGCAGTTTCTAATTCTTTGTACGACAGCAAAGGCTTAACTGTAGAAACCGCCAAACAGCAAGTAGACGAAGCCAAAGCAGTTCTCAACCGGATTAACACAACTGCTAGCAAACAATTATCTGAAGCTAAAGCAGCACTCGCCCGCACTAACGCCACTGGTAGCAAGCAAGTTAGTGAAGCCAAAGCCACGCTTACAAGTATTGCAGAAGTCCGACCTGTAGATGTAGCCGCAGCCCAGACAGAAATTGAAAATGCGATCGCCACACTCAAACACGCCCAAACCGAATTGGCTGGTGCTTACATCAAAGCACCGATGGCGGGACAGATCATTAAAATTCATACGCGAGTCGGAGAAAAAATTAGTGATTCTGGAGTTGCAGACTTAGCACAAACAGACCAAATGATGGCAGTAGCAGAAGTTTATCAAACCGATATCGGTAAAGTGAAATTAGGGCAACAGGCAGTGATTAGCAGTCAAGCATTTGCCAGTGAACTGCGAGGAACCGTTGCTCAAATTGGCTTGCAGGTGAATAGACAAAACGTTTTCAGTAACCAACCAGGGGAGAATCTTGATAGCCGAGTAGTTGAGGTGAAAATTCGCCTCAATCCTGAAGACAGCAAGCGAGTTGCAGGTTTCACTAACTTACAGGTACAAACAGCGATTGAAATATAGGAATCCGCTTTGATTTTTGAATTTATTTGCGTGGGTAGGGAATAGGGAATAGGGAATAGGGAATAGGGAACAGGAAAGAAAGCATAGATCCGTACTGAGTTTTGTTCAAAAATTAAATAGGAGTCCTATATAGAGTTGTTGTTCACTATCTCATGTATTCCAACATTTTTTATAAGGTGAATTTAATCATGGTTAAAGTCATATATCTTCTGCTTTGTGTACTTGGCTTCGTTCTACCTTACTCCCAATTTGTTCCATTTTTCTTAGAGCATGGTCTTGATATAAAGCTGTTTTTTGAACAACTCTTTGCCAACAAAATTTCTGGCTTTTTTGGTATGGATGTTATTGTTTCATCACTAGTTTTATGGACATTTGTATTTTGGGAGGGAACACGTCTGAAAATGCAAAATCTCTGGGTTTACATTGCCTGTAATCTTTTGGTTGGTGTGTCTTTAGGTCTTCCCTTATTTTTGTTAATGCGAGAGCGCCAGCTTGAACAGCAAACTGAAACACTGACTTATTAAAGGGTTTTTCAATATGTTTTCTAAACTATTTCGCAAAACGCCGTTAGCATGGCGGCAGTTAATGAAAGAAAAAACCCGTTTGGCTGTTGCAGTCGCAGGTATTACTTTTGCCGATATGCTGATGTTTATTCAGTTGGGATTTGAAAGTGCGCTTTTTGATGCTGCTGTGAAACCTCATCGCAATTTACAGGCAGATTTAATTTTAATTAATCCCCAATTTCAAACTTTATTTTCGGTAAAAAACTTTTCTAGAGAACGACTGTATCAAGCATTAGGTTATGAAGGTGTTCAGTCAGTTAATTCTGTCTACATTAGCACCGGACAGTGGCGAAATCCAGAAACACGTCTTGAGCGTGCCATTTTGGTTTGGGGTGTTGATCCGGTACAACCCGCATTCAAATCACCCGAAATTAACCAAAATCAGGATGATCTTAAACAGTTGTATCAAGTTCTATTTGACCAAGCAGGTCGTCCAGAATACGGTGCGGTTGCCGATATCTTTAAGAAAACAGGCAAATTTGACACAGAATTGAATAGTAAAGCCGTCTTTGTTAAAGGCTTGTTTACTGATGGTGCTTCCTTTGCTGCCGATGGTAATGTGATCACCAGTGACTCTACCTTTCTCCAGCTATTTCCAGAACGTAAACCCGATCGCATCGAAGTTGGGTTAATCACACTTAAAACAGATGCCGATGTAGAAAAAGTGCGATCGCAACTTGTTAACGGATTACCTCAAGATGTCAGAGTCCTGACTCCAGAGGAATTTGCCAAAGTGGAGAGGACTTACTGGGAAGAAGGTACTGGCATTGGTTTCATTTTCGGTTTAGGGACTGGAGTCGGGTTTATTGTTGGCATCGTGATTGTCTACCAAATCCTTTACTCTGATGTTTCTGACCACTTGCCAGAATACGCCACCCTGAAAGCAATGGGATATACCGATAACTATCTCTTGGGAGTTTTAATTCAAGAAGCATTGTTATTAGCTGTTTTAGGTTTTCTGCCTGGATTCTTCCTTTCTTTTGGGTTGTATCAAGTCACCTACGCTGCGACGATGCTTCCTATTTTTATGAAAATGGAACGGGCAATACAGGTTTGGATTTTGACCGTGATCATGTGTAGTGTTTCTGGTGCGATCGCAATGCGGAAATTACGATCTGCTGACCCTGCCGATGTTTTTTAGTTTTTTAGACGCGATTGATCGTGTTTGTACAGAAGAAGACGCGATGAATCGCGTCTCTACAAGCCCAATACCCTATAAAATCTTATGTTGCAAAAATCTTTGCCAGTAAATTCCGATTCAACACTTTCTACTTTAGAATCTGTAATTTCTGTTAGTAACCTCAACCATTACTTTGGTGAAGGTGGGCTTCGTAAACAAGTATTATTTGACATTAATTTAGAGATTAACGCTGGGGAAATCGTTATCATGACTGGCCCCTCTGGATCGGGGAAAACCACCTTGTTAACCTTAATGGGTGGATTGCGTTCTGCCCAAGAAGGTAGCCTTAAAATCTTAGGAGAGGAAATTTGTGGTGCGAAAAAGCAGCAGTTAACTAAGCTGCGTCGCCAGATTGGCTATATTTTCCAGGCACATAATTTGATGACCTTTTTGACAGCAAGAGAAAATGTGCGGATGTCCTTAGAGTTGCATGACGATTTTCTCAATCAGGATATTAATGCCAAAGCGATCGCTATTTTGGAAACTGTCGGTTTAGCTGATCGTATAAATTACTACCCAGAGAAACTATCTGGAGGGCAAAAACAACGAGTTGCGATCGCTCGTGCTTTGGTTAGCCATCCTAAAATTGTTTTAGCAGATGAACCTACTGCTGCACTCGACAAGAAATCTGGGCGCGATGTTGTGGAAATAATGCAGAAGCTAGCTAAAGAACAAGGTTGTACGATTTTGCTAGTTACCCACGATAACCGCATCCTCGATATTGCCGATCGCATCATTTATATGGAAGATGGTCAGTTGAAGACTGATAGCACAGAATCTACGCTACAAGCAAGTAATACGAATTCGTAGTTCGTCAACTTACAAGAAATATGAATGTCATCAGATGGTTACAATGGATAGTTTTTTAAGGGGGATTTAGGGGGATCTAAAATTTTTGATACCGACAAGAGGACTTTTAAAATATCCTCTTCGGTTAGAGTGAATTATGTATTTTTGACTAATACAGTAAAAATACTACCGTTTGGATGATTATCTTCGATGGTAATTGTACCGGAATGTGCCTCGATCGCCATTTTGCAGAAAGCCAATCCTAAACCAATTTGCGAAATTTCTGGCATCATAGTTCCAATTTCATACTTCTCGAAAATGATTTGTCGTAAGTCTTGACGAACTCCCGAACCGGAATCAGCGACTTGCACTTTAGCACCACCTGCTGCCAAATACTCTCCTCGGAGGATGACTTGAGAATTGAAGGGGGAGAACTTAATGGCATTGGAGAGCAAATTATCCAGCACTCGACGAAAGATCACTGCATCTACTGCAACAATGCCACCAGGTTCGGGAAATTCACGTATCAGGGTCAGGTTTTTTTGAGTAGCGATCGCCTCAATGTCTGCTACAGCTGATATACACAGCGCACAAAGATCCACTTCTGTGTAGTTGAGAACCATTTTGCCAGATTCCAGCTTTGCCATAATCAGCAAACTATCAATTAACGATTGTAGTTGTTGTCCAGCAAGTAAAATTTGATCGACTTTTCCTTGCTGTTGTTTCGGTGACAAACCTGGCAACCGAAGAATCTCTGCTCCTAAGATAATACTGGTAAGTGGATTTCGCAGATCATGCACAATCATATTTACCATGTCTTCTCGCATCTTGAGCAATACTTGCATACTGTCGTGTTGCTGCTTAATCCGCAACATGGAATGAACTCTGGCTCGTAATTCCACACCGTTGACGGGTTTACTAATGAAGTCATCTGCACCCGTCGCCAGACATCGAGCCAAATCTTCTTTATCGGTTAATGCTGTCACCATGATGATTGGCACTGCTTGCCATTGTGGATCGGCTTTGATGCGCCGGCAGACTTCCATCCCATCAAGATCGGGCATCATCACATCTAATAAAATCAGATCGGGCTGAAAACTATCGAGGCGATTTAGAGCTTGTTGACCACTAGCAGCGTAGTAAAGCTGGTAGTTTTCACCATCCAGTAAGGTTTCAACAACGTCAAAGTTATCGGGTTGATCGTCGATCACTAAAATAGAGGCTTGAATATCCATCGATAATTTCCGCTACCTGCTTAAGAGTTGTTGAATTGTGGTTACAAGCTGTTTAAGTTTTATCGGTTTGGTGAAATATTCATTAGCTCCAGCCGCTAAACAAGTTTCGCGATCGCCAGGCATGGCTAAGGCCGTTAGTGCAATGATCGGAATATGCACAAATTGGCGATCGTTACGGATACGCCGCATTGCTTCCAACCCATCCATTCCCGGCATTTGAATGTCCATTACAATTAAGTCGGGGCGTTGAACTCTAACAAGGTCAATAGCTTGTTGTCCATTGTTTGCCAGAATCAGATGATACCCTCTACCTTCAAGATAGCCGGACATAGTATCAATATTTGCTTGATTATCTTCTGCCAGTAAAATCAAAGGAGTGTCTAAAACCGCTTCTGGCACGCCAGTTAGATTTGGCGGGTTAGAATGGGCAGAATGTTGTAGTTTATCTATAGTTGCTTGAAGTTGAGTGCGGGTAATGGGTTTGACCAGATATTCAAACGCTCCCTGAGCTAGTCCTTTGCTACGCTCATCCACAACTGAAATGATGATCGCTGGAATATTTTGGGTTTTTGGGTTGGTCTTGAGTTGATTGAGCACCTCCCAACCGGATAGGTTCGGTAGTTGCAAATCCAGAATAATCAGAGCAGGTTGAACGCGCAGCACTTCTTCTACGGCTCCTTCACCTGTGGGATAGATGATGGGTTGCATTCCCATTTCGCTGAAGTAGCGAGTAATTTGGTCAGCCGCCGCAACAGAATCTTCTATAATCAAAACTTGAGCATTCTCAGCAGGTAAGTGATAGCTGGGCAATAAAGTAGTTACCGGCGTTTTTGACACATTGTCGCTAGCATGGTATGGAATGCAAACCGTAAAACAACTTCCCTCTCCAACTTCACTCCTAACTAAAACCGTTCCTCCATGTAGGGCTACAATCTTTTGTACTAGTGCCAAACCTAGACCAGTGCCACTGTATTGACGGTTAAGGCTACTGTCAAGCTGGATAAAAGGCTGAAACAGCTTGCCAATTTCTCCAGCGGCGATACCGATGCCGGTGTCAGTGATATGGAAGCAGAGGTTTGGGGAGGATGAGGGAGAATTTACTTCCCCTGCCTCCCCTGCCTCCCCTGCTCCCCCTACCCCTCTGCCCCCCTCCTCTCCCAGCCGGACTTCTAGCGTTACAGATCCGCCGTCTGGTGTGAACTTGACAGCGTTACTCAGCAGGTTAATCAGTACTTGACGCAGGCGGCGATCGTCTACTTGGATGCTGTCAATATGCTCAGAAATATGAATACTAAGACTAATATTCTTTTTCAAAGCCATCTGTTTAACAAAGGCAATGCTGGTATCACAGAGGCTCCTGACAGAAACATCACTCAATTGCAGTTCCAGTTTGCCAGATTCGATTTTAGACAAGTCTAGAATGTCGTTGATTAGTTCTAGCAAATGTCTACCACTGCGCTCAATAGTAGCGATCGCTTTTACTTGTCTGTCGTTAATGGAGCCGAAGACACTTTCTTGTAAGCCCTCTGACATCCCCAAAATCGCATTAAGAGGTGTTCGCAGTTCATGGCTCATGTTTGCGAGAAATTCATCTTTGAGGCGAGTGGCGCGGGCAAGTTCCATATTTGCGTTAGCAAGCTGCTCATTCGTTTGCCGCAATTGGGCTTCGGCTTGTTTGCGTTCTGTAATATCTTCGTGAGATACCAGTACGCCAATTACCTCTCCTGCGCTATTGGTCAGGGGAATTTTATTTGTTCGTAGCCAAAATTGTTCGCCATTAGACCCTTCAAATGGCTCTTCATAGCCTAGTTTAGGTGTTCGAGTGGTCATCACCATCATATCGTCTGCACAGTAGAGGTGTGCCAACTTTGCCCAAGGTAATTCAAAATCGGTCTTGCCGATAATCTCATCAGTTGTCAGTTGAGAATGGCGGATAAATGCTGGATTGCAACCAATAAACCGCGATTGGCGGTCTTTCCAGAAAACACGTTGCGGAAATGTATCTAGTACCGTTTGCAGCATTTTGCGTGATTCTTCCAGTTCTTGCGCGGTTTGTTTACGTTCGCGGATATCAAATAGGGTGGTGCGGCTGTATAGATAGTTACCTTCAGCATCCTTGACAGCAGTAGCGCTTACCAGTACTGGAAAAACTGTGCCATCTTTACAAACTATGTCTAACTCCAAATCCTTCAACGAACCCTGCTTTTTGAAGCGAGGATAGTTTTCCGCGAAGGACAAGCGACTGGCTTGGGTGAAAAAATTTACCAGGGGTTGGCCAATCATTTCTTCACGGGTATAACCCAACCATTGCAGTTCAGTCTCGTTGACCTTAAGCAATCGGCCTTCGCTGTCGAGGGAATGGTAGCCACAGGGAGCATTATCGTACAAATCTTCGACCTCATGGGCATATTTCGCCAATGCCTCTTGTGCCTCTTTCCGTTCGCTGATATCAGTGATCCGGACTAAATTCATGGTACGTCCGGCTACAGTAATCGGCTTGGCTGCAATGTTTCCCCAGAAAATCTTACCCTGAAGAGTAATATATTCAATCTCTAGGCTCCAGACACCTTTTGACTGCATATCTCTGACGATCGCATCTGTTTCGCTGGCAGTGAATGGACGCAGTTGGAGTGTCTGACCATTGATACTGACTAATTCAGCTTTGTCAACCGCCTCAAACAGTTCCACTGCCTGCCGATTGCAATCCAGGGTGAGCAGCGTTTGCGGATCAACCAGAAAGATGGCATCAGCAGATTCGTTAAAAATTGCTTCTCGTAAATCCCTGTTGTGGATGAGTTCTTGTTCTGCTTGTTTGTGATCGCTAATATCATAGTTAACCCCAATCATCCGTACAAGTTCACTCTGCTGGTCACGTTTGAGAATACCGTAGCCTTTGAGGAAACGAATTTCTCCACTTGGTTGAACGATGCGGAACTCGACATTATATTCTTGATTTCCTTGTATAACTTGCTCCATAGTTTCCAGCAGATAAGGGCGATCTTCCGGGTATATGCAGTTAAACCAAGCATCAAAAGAACCGTTAAAATCAGTTTTACTCACTCCATACAATTCGTACATCCGATCGTCCCAAATCTGGCTTGTTTGGACGAAATCATATTCCCAAATACCAAATCCTCCAGAACTGATGGCTAGGGTTAGCCGTTCGGAGAGGTGATGTAACTGTTCTTCAGCAAGTTTGCGATCGCTGATATCTGTCAGTGTGCCGATGTAGCCGATAATGGTGTCGTTGGCGTTAATTTCGGGTAGCACTTGGACATAAAACCAGTTAATGCTGCCATCTGGGCGTAGATGCCTACCCTCACTCTGATAAAATTCCCTTGGATCAACATATCCTTGCTCAAATTTTAGAGACCATTCTCTCCCCAAACGCTCACCGTCTTCTGGGTGCAAAGCCTGTATCCATCCCACCCCTAATGCTGCCTGTGTTGGTCTACCAGTCATCTCACTCCAGCGATCGTTAGCATAGATGCAGTTACCAACGGCATCCAGCCGGAAAATAGCTACAGGAGCCGCTTCTGCCAGATGTGCATAACGGAGTTCGCTGTCTCGAAGGGCTGTCTCTATTTGTTTTTGCTGGGTAATATCTTTGGCAATACTCAAAAATCCGATATTCTGTCCTTCTAGATCCTGGAGGATTTTCACCGACAGAAATACAGGGAACCGCGAGCCATCTTTACGAATGTAAGTCCATTCGTTTTCATAGGTGCTTCCGTCTTGAGTGACGATAGTAAAAAATTCCCTACCAGGTGCAATTTCCCTACCCAATTCCAACGAGAGTTCTGCTGCGCGTTGGTTGAGTTCCTCTAGGTCGTGAAATGTGGTTGGATTTATTTGCCGAACAACTTCATCTGCTTTGTAGCCCAACATTTTCTGAGCAGCGGCGTTGAAGGTTTGGATGCCATTTAAGTTATTAAAAATAATGGCATAGTCAGTACCATCTAAAATGGCTTGCTGCAAATTAGCGATCGCTAACAATTGAGCTTCTGCCTGTTTGCGTTTTGTAATGTTAATATGGCAACCAATCATCCGCAGAGGATTGCCGTCTTGATCCCACGCAATGACGCGACCAGAACAAATTACCCAAACGGTAGAACCATCCTTATGTCGATATCTCACCTCATTGTAAAAGGGGATTTGTCCGCGACTTTGGACGTGTTGCTCAAAAAGTTGCAGAACACCTGGTAAATCTTCGGGAAAAATCAGGCGTTGCCAACTCTCTGGTGTATTTGGCAATTCATGATCTTCATAGCCAAACATCTGCTTGAAGGTTAAGCTCAAGTACTCCTGATTGCCTGGAATATCCCAGTCCCAGTAACCTGCTAGCCCGACTTCAAGAATCTGCTCCAGAAGATGTAATTCAATTCGCAGCATTTGGGCCCGCCGCCGCT
This sequence comes from Nostoc sp. CALU 1950, assembly GCF_051172895.1. Classification (NCBI taxonomy): domain Bacteria; kingdom Bacillati; phylum Cyanobacteriota; class Cyanophyceae; order Nostocales; family Nostocaceae; genus Nostoc; species Nostoc sp. CALU 1950. Next base: position 21,767 of record NZ_JBDNJQ010000083.1, read on the forward strand.
CCTCCTCTGAGAGCTTGCGTTCTGTAATATCTATTAGCACGCCTAGCATCCGCAGCAGTTTTCCGGTTGCGTCGTAAACTCCCCGTCCTTTTGCCGATACCCAGTGAATACTGCCATCTTGCCAGACAACTCGATATTCCACAGCATAATCGGTTTGGGTGGCGATCGCTTGCCTCAGTTCCGGCTCAACCCATTCTCGATCCTCTGGATGTAATTGATTGAGCCACTTTTCATAAGTCCAGTTTGCATCACTTAGATCGGAACCAAAACAGCGAATTGCATTCTCGCTAGCAAATATTTGATTGGTGATTGGGTTCCATTCCCAATAGCCAATACCAGCAAAACTCAAGGTCAGCTTGAGTTTCTCTTCGCTAGCTTTTAGGGCTGCTTCTGTCCGTTGGCGTTCTGCCAGTTCTGCCTGTAATTGCTGATATGCACTTCCCTGTTGAATGGCGATCGCTATTTGCACTGCCAGTTGATCCAACAAATCTAGTTCTACTGATTGCCAGTGGCGAGATGCAGTACATTGGTGAGCAATTAATAATCCCCATAATTGCCCTTTGACCAAAATGGGTACTACCAGATTGGCTTTAACTTCAAATTGTTCTAAAAGCTGCAAATGACAATTGGTTAAACCAGCCTGATAAATATCCTCGATTGCTCGTTTTTTCCCTTGGCGATAGTCACTTCCGGCTCCCTGTTGAAAGCAGGTATCCAAAATCTGCTTTCCCAGAGCCACTGTCCAACCAGGAAGCACTGACTCTGCCATAATTGTGCCGCTCATATCCGACTGAAATTGATAGACAACTACTCGGTCTACTTTGAGAAACTGCCGCACTTCTGTAGCTGTGGTACGCAGAATCTCTTCTAACTTCAGAGACTGACGAATCCGTAAGGCGATCGCAGCAATTAGTTGCTGTTGTTCCCGACTTTGTTCTAACTGTCGAGCCAAATCCATCCGTTCAATGGCATGATGAATTGCACCTTGAAGAACTTCAGGTGTAAGTTTCTTTTTAACCAGATAATCTTGCACACCACTTTTCATCGCACGGACAGCAGTAATTTCATCCCCTCGTGCGGTCAACATAATCACAGCAGTTTGGGTATTGCTATGGCATTCCCGAAACTGCTGAATAAACTTCAGCCCATCGCCATCGAGTAACAAAAAATTCAGCAAAATGATATCTGGTATCTCCCGTTGACACCATTTCAGTGCTGGCGTTCCCGTCTCAAATTCCAAAAAGCGGTAGGTATACAGGCTGTCTTGCTCCAAAAAGCGACGATATGCTTCCCGATCTTCAGCGCAATCATCAATCAGCAGGATCGTGAGGCAAGAAGGATGACTCATAAGTTAAAAATACAAACGCGATCGCGTTTCAAAAAAATTATAGCTCGATATCATCGTGTTAATAGCTTGATGTAAATAGAATCACGCTTGGACAAGAAAAATATAGAACAGGCAAAATAGCTGAGATATCTTTATATTGCCCATCAGCGCGATGTCTTGCTCAAATCTCTTAAATTTTTTGCACTTTAATCGCTTTACAACTGGGTGTTATAAACGAATAGGATTCGCAATTTTACCTAAACACCTCCTCAGAGCTTCAGTAAATTTGCGACCTTCAAAATTCATCCATTAACAGCCGCAAGAGCAACGCTCAAACCTCTGTTTGGCATTGATTTTTATCATCAGTCAGACTGTTTTAAAGTTTCACATCATCGATTTTCTTGGCTTGTTCTGTGCCCTTATTCTATAAAATCTCCTCTATCCTACGGATTATCTATAGTTGCAACTCAGTATTTCTTCAGTAATTCAAAATAGCCATTCAAGTAAATACCCTCAATTTAATCAGAAAAAAATTCCTGTTTTTCCTCGATTACATTTTTCTTTAAATCCTGAATACTAAAGCTATTACAAACAATAATTACTAAAAATTATTTTTTTGTAGCCAGTTCAGTGTATTTAAAATTTCAAGTTTACGTCCAATCGCCAAAGGAGTTTTAATCTAATGTCACTAGCAGGTATAGAGCGTCGATTCCAACATAAGCTAGACCTTAATAAAGCTGCAAATCACAAATGGAATCCTGTTAATTTTGTGTTGTTCCTAGCAGCTTCAATTATTCTAGGAAGCTCTAGCTTTATTATTGCTTCTTATGTATTGTCTTCAGTGAATTCGATCATTTTATCTTCAGATGCTAATCCGACATCAATTCCCTGGATTGACAATAAGTTTGACTGTCAATACAGTAGTAGAACCTGGCAGGATAACAAGTGTTGGGATTATGAACATAATCCGACGTTTTAAAGCTTAGTCTTTTGCTCAACCTTTGCTTTTTACTTACTTCTAATTACTTGGATTACGGTTAAGCTGCATCTACCTTAAAAACCGTTATTTTTAAATTAAGGAACAACTCAGAACTCAAATAATTAAAAAATAATATCCACTACTAAAGAAATCAGGTTTCAAAATAAATGGGACTTGTTAAAAACAATATAAAATTTCTACAAGAAAAATAATCATAGAAAACACTGAGGCTTTTTAATTAATTATAAGTAAAAATATTGTTTACCTCTTTCTTAAAGATAATTCTATTCCAGGCATCTATACATAATGTTCATTAACTCTCTCATTTCTGATAATTTACAACAGACTATCATTCGTCATCCGCTTGTTGTTAGCTCTGAGGTTATGCTTCCAGATGTGATTGCACTAATCAATGAAGCATCAAGTAATCATGATAGCTTGCCAATCAAGCATAGCAATTATTTGCCTAACCCAGGTAAAGATATAGCTAGCAACACATCTCAAGCCACCAGTTGTGTTTTAGTACTAGAAAACTCACAGTTGGTGGGGATAATTACACAACGAGATTTAATTAAGCTGACAGCACAAGGGACAAATCTAGAGGGTATCAGTGTTGCCCAAGTGATGACCAGAGAGTTAATAACATTGAAATTAATAGATTTTAAAGATGTTTTTACTGCTTTACATTTGCTGAGAAAAAATCGAATTTGTCATCTGCCTATTATTGGGGATCAAGGAGAATTAATTGGATTAGTAACTCCTAGCAGTCTGCTGACAGTTTCTATTCTACAAGCCGAACTTTACAATTATACACGAGTTAAATTTGTAGAACGCCAGAAAATCGAGGCAGAACTGCGATTAGAGCGTAATTTTGTTTCTACCATTTTGAATCTAGCAGACGCTCTAGTTATAGTACTAGATTGTCAGGGAAAAATTGTTCGCTTTAATTATACTTGTGAACAAGCTACGGGTTACGCATTTGATGAAGTTAAAGGAAGATTTGTTTGGGATGTGCTGCTGTTACCTGATACAACAAAATGTATCAAAGATATTTTTCAAAATTTAGCAGAGAGAGAATTTCCTCAACGTTACGAAACTTCTTTAGTTACTAAAGATAGCGATCGCCGCTTAATTTCTTGGTCAAATAAGGTCTTACTTAATCGGGAGAATCAAGTTGATTATATCGTCTGTACAGGCATTGACATTACTGAAAGCCGAAAAGCACAAGAGGAACTCCAGCAGACTCGCAACTTTTTACAGTCGATGATTAATAATCTGCCTGTAGCCGTCTTTGTTAAAGATGCCAAACCAGAAAGTTTTGGGACAGTCAAGCTCTGGAATCATACCTGTGAAAATATTTTCGGTATTACAGCAGAGCAGGCTATTGGCAAAACAGATTACGAATTATTCCCGAAAGAACAAGCAGACTTTTTCTGGCAAAAAGACCTAGAAAGTTTTGCTAGCGGTGTATCTCAAGATATTTCTGAAGAACCTATTGACAGTCCTAGTTTTGGCAGAAGAATTTTACATACAACTAAAATTCCTTTGTATGACAAAAACCAACAACCCGAATACCTGTTGTGTATTTCCGAAGACATTACAGAATATAAACGAGCAGAAAAAAATTTGCAACAAGCAAAAGAGCAATTACAAACGGTTTTAGATGCAGTACCTGGGTTTGTTTCTTGGGTAAATGATGATGGATATTATTTAGGGGTTAATCGCCATTTAGCTGAAAGTTTTAACTTGACTCCCGATGCTTTTGTTGGTCAAGAATTGGGGTTTATGGAAAACAGCCCGGAATTTACAGAATTTATGCATGAGTTTTTAGATAGGGAAGATGTAGCAGATTCTAAGGTTATTGATGTCCAAATTAATAGTAAAATATGCAATTATTTGCTCGTAGCTCAAAAGTATCAACAAAACACAGCCGCCGTTGCAATCGGAATCGATATTACAAAACGCAAACAAGCTGAAATAGCCTTACAAAGTTTGATAGAAAGTACAGCTTCTACGACTGGACGTGACTTTTTTCCAGCATTAGTTGAGCATATTTCTTCGACTTTAGATGTCCGTAACACCTTAGTAAGTGAGTTAATTGATGAGCAAGCTCACACTTTAGGATTTTGGTCTGATGGGCAGTTACAACCAAATATTTGCTACGATCCAAAATCAACTATATGTGAAATTTTGCTCAAGCAAGGATTTTATCACTGTAGTTCGAGAATTCAACAACTCTTTCCTAATCCTAAAAGATTAGCTGCTATGGAAGCTGAAAGTTCTATGGGAGTTATTTTGAGTGATGATTTTGGTCAACCAATTGGCTCACTATGCATAGTAGATGATAAACCCATACCTGACCAAGATAAATTTGAAGGAATTCTCAAAGTATTTGCAGCCCGAGCATCTGCTGAACTGCAAAGGCAACGAGCGCAAGAAGCTCTACAAAAACTCAATCAAGATTTAGAAGTCAGGGTTAAGCAACGCACTTTAGACTTACAAAAAAGTGAGGCAGAACTTAGAGCTATTTTTAATCAAGCAGCAGTGGGAATTAAACTAGAAAGTTTAGATGGTCATTTCCTGAAAGTTAATCAAAAGTTGTGTGAAATTTTAGGCTATAGCCAAGAAGAAATACTAAAGAAAAACTTTAGAGATATCACACATCCAGAAGATATACAAATCCATCTAAATCAGTTGCAAAAATTAATATCAGGAAAGGTAGAAACATTCTCGATTGAGAAGCGCTATTTACATAAAAATGCTGATGTAATTTGGATAAATTTAACGGGTTCTCTAATTCGAGATCCGCTTGGTAAACCTATTTATACGATCGGTGTAGTTAAAGATATACGCGAGCGTAAACAAGCTGAAGAAAATATTTGTAAAGCTTTAGTAAAAGAAAAAGAACTCAGTGAGTTGAAATCTCGTTTCATTTCTATGACCTCCCACGAGTTTCGAACTCCTTTAGCTGTGATTGCTTCCTCTGCTGGAATCTTAAAAAGTTTTAGCCATAAACTAGATGAACAACAAAAGCATAAACATCTCCAGTGCATTCAGACTTATGTTCAACACACTACTCAACTATTAGATGATATTTTGCTAATTAATAAGGCTGAAGCTGGAAAATTATCATTTGAACCAACTTGCGTTAATTTAATTAATTTCTGTCGTTCTTTGGTAGATGAAATTCAACTCAGTTCTCCCAATCATACCCTAGCCTTTTCTCCCCGGCACTTGGGTAATTCATCAACAGATGATCACTTTATGGCTTGTATAGACAAGAAGCTTTTGCGACAAATATTGAGCAATTTGCTTTCAAACGCTGTCAAATATTCACTAGAAGGTAGCAATGTTGAAGTTGCTCTGTTAGTTCAAGATAAAAGCGTAGTTTTTCTAATTCAAGATGAAGGTATTGGTATTTTACCAGAGGAGCAACAGAACTTGTTTGAACCATTCTACCGAGCTAGCAATGTTGGTAATACGCCAGGAACTGGATTAGGTTTGGCAATAGTCAACAATTGTATAGACCTTCATAGAGGAAGAATTACCTTCGCTAGCCAGATCGGAGTTGGTACGACATTTAGGGTAGAACTACCACTAATGATAAGTGACTTACTCCATGAAAAATATCTAATGTGTTATTAGTAAATAATTTTAGGGAACAATAAACTGCAAGAGATTTTTTGGCATCTAATGTAAGTTACCAATTTGTCAAGCTGAATAATCAGTTTTAGCAACTGCATTTACTGGTCTATAGATATCACCAAAGCGCCTAATCATAATCACTATTCAAATAAACCAATGAACAAAAAAATATTAGTAATTGAAGATGAAGTCCAAATTTGTTCAAATATTCAACAAATTTTAAGTTTCTCCGACTTTAATACTATTACCGCAAATAATGGTTTAGAAGGATTACGACTTGCTAAAACAGAACAACCAGACCTTATCTGTTGTGACGTTATGATGCCTGAACTTGACGGTTACGGTGTACTGACAGCCTTACGCCAAGACCCGGTAACTGAATCTATCCCAGTAATTTTTCTGACTGCAAAAGTAGACCGCGGTGATTTACGCCAAGGTATGGAGTTAGGAGCCGATGATTATCTTACAAAACCTTTCTCTACGGAAGAACTTTTAAAGGCAATAAAGGTCAGATTAGAACGCGTAGAAAAACCAACTTTAATCAAACAACAATATGAACAAGAACATCAACAAAATACCAAGTTGAAGCAGCAGATAGAGATAAATTCACAAAAACTGCAAGAAAGCCAACACCTGGCAGAAATATGCAACGAGGTTTTACAAAAACTTTTACAAGATTTAGGGAACCCGCTTTCAAATATTAATATGGCGATCTATATGCTGAAAAAAGCTCAATCAGATGTTGAGCGCGATCGCTACTTGAGTATCTTACAACAAGAGTATGCTAGAGAAATGATGTTTTTGAATGAAATGAAGAATTTACAAACATTACTAACTCCAGAAAATGCCAAAATTTTGCAAAGCTTCAATGTGTTTAATAATAGCAAATAATATAGTTTAGTAAAATCGAAAATTACTATAATATCTCATGCTATACCAATAACATAAAATTGATATTTTTATCTTTAATAATCATAGATGAACACAATTTTAATTATAGAAGACGAACCCCAAGTCAGGGGAAATATTCAGGAGATTCTACAACTTTCTGATTTTGAAACTTTGATAGCTGCAAACGGTAAGATTGGATTAGAAATTGCTCAATCAAAATTACCAGATTTAATTATCTGTGACATTATGATGCCTGAATTAGACGGCTATAGCGTGCTGTCTGCTTTACGTAAAAATGAAGCAACTATCAATATTCCTTTAATATTTGTTACTGCTAAAGCAGAGCGTTCAGATTTTCGTCAGGGAATGGATTTTGGGGCTGATGATTATTTGACTAAACCGTTTACTCCTGAAGAACTACTCAATGCGATCGCTTCTCGTCTTGATAAACACGCTTCAGTTGAGCGCCAAACTCAAGCCAAACTAGACGAACTCAGAATGAATATTGCTCACTCATTACCTCACGAATTGAATACGCCTTTAAATGGCATTCTCGGTATGTCACAGTTGTTAATAGAAAGTTGTAGTGTCATGCCTGACTCTGAAGAAGTCGAAATTGCAGAATTAATTTACAAATCTGCCAATCGCTTGAATGCATTAGTTCAAAGGTTTTTATTATATAGTGACCTAGAATTAATATCTAAAAATCCCGAAAAAGTCCGTCAAATCCAAGAGAAAAAAGATAAATGTCTTGCTGAGAAAATTATTAGTGAAATCGCTCTCAAAAAAGCTACAGAAAACTGTAGACAAAAAGATTTAAAGCTGGATATCCAAGAATCTCCAGTACAATTACCACAAGAAAATTTTAGTATTCTGATTGAAGAATTACTGGAGAATTCTTTTAAATTCTCTTTACCAAGCAGCAAAATTCAAGTTACGAGTAAGATAGAAGGTAATAAATTTAATTTATATGTAATTGATAATGGCAAAGGTATAGCAATTGAAGAGATTAATAAAATTGGAGCTTTTGTACAATTTAATCGAAAGTTATGGGAACAACAAGGTTCTGGTTTAGGGCTGGCTATTGTTCAGCATATAGTTAAATTATATGGTGGTGAATTTACAATTACTAGCATTCCTGAAAAAGGAACTACTGTAAGTGTTAGTTTGCCTTGCGAGGAGATGCTTACAAATATAAATACAGTAAAATAGAAATTTACAAAATAGCAATTCAGGGAGTAAAGGAAATCTATTTTAATCTTTTAGGGGATTAGTTATATTCCATAGTTTTAAGTGCGCTTTTTTAACACCAGGTTTGCACAACATGACCCTTCAACTGTTGTCCTAACCAAGGTGTATTTTGTGAAAGTGTATAAAGACTTTTCCGTTCGACTTTCCAGGTTTGCTGGGGATCAAATAAAGTAAGTTCCGCTGGTTGATGAGGTAGAATTGCACTGACTTTTTGCCCTAAACACTCTGCTGGTCTAGTACTCAATGCCTGCCATAATTCTAAAGCTGTAAATTCTTCAGTTTCAACGAGATATTGCCACAGCAGAGGTAATGCTAACTCTAAACCAATTGCCCCGGCTGGTGCTTCGGCAAAAGCTTGGACTTTTTCTTCATAGCTGTAGGGTGTGTGATCAATAGCGATCGCATCTATCACACCCGCACGTACCCCTGCACGCAACGCCGCTACATCACTGGGATTACCTAAAGGCGGGTCTAAATGCAAGCTGGTGTGATAACTCTTAATAGCTTTGGTATCAAGTAAAAGGTGCATCCAGGTGGTGCTGGCGGTGATGGGTAAACCAGCAGCCTTTGCTGAAGCGATTAATTCCACACTGCGAGATGTGGAGACACGCATAATATGGACTGGTGTGCCGATGGTTGCCACCAATTCAAGCATAGCTGCGATCGCAGTAGTTTCAGCACTGGCGGGAATTGGGGGTAAACCAAAACGGAGAGCATTCGCCCCTTCTCTCATTACACCATTTGCTGCTAACTGGCGATCGCTAGGCCAAAATGCCACTGGTTTACCCAACGGCTGAAGATACTCCAACACTCGCCGCACCAGCGCCAAATTTTCTAACGGCTTACCATCGGTAAAACCAACAACTCCAGCCGCCGCTAAATCTGCCAACTCCGTCAATTGCTTCCCAGCAACATCTAGGGTGATAGCACCCCAGATATGGAGCAGGGGAGACAAACTTTTCTCTGCTCCTCTGCCCCTCTGCCCCTCTGCCCTCTTCTGCTGCAACTGTGCCACAAGAGCAGGGTTATCAATAACTGGGGATGTATCGGGTAAAATGCTAACTCTGGTAAAGCCGCCAGCAGCAGCAGATTGTAAGAAAGACAAGAGGGTTTCTCGTTCTTCAAAGCCAGGTTCACCAGAGTGGCTGTACAAATCCACTAACCCAGGGCCGAGAACTAATCCCTGACAATCTCTAATTTGAGTATCAGAAGTGATATCAGAAATGTGTGAAGCTACTTCTCGGATATAACCATCAGCAATCAACACATCAAAGAGTTCATCTATTTCAGAAACTGGGTCAATCACCCGTACTTTTTGCAGCAGTTCAGTCATAAAAGTTGTTAGTTATGAGTTATGAGTTATGAGTTAGGAGTTAAGTAGGTAGGCATAATTCAACATAAAGTAAAATCCTAGTTCGTAATGAGCAATTCATCGAGCGAAGCAAGGATTATTAGGACTAAAGTCCTTACTACAAACTTTAATTTATTTACGTCTAGCTACTTATGAGTTATTTGTTCTTCAGTCATTGCTTCTAACTTTATTCCTCACTCCTCACTCCTAACTCCTCACTTCTCATTCCTAACTCAGCACGGGCTAAACGCCCCGCTACCGCTAACAGCACTCAGCACTCAGCACTCACAAAGCCCCCGCTGCTGTTTTATCTAGTACGCCTCCACCAAAGTGAGTGGTGATGTTCATTGCTTGCAATACTGGTAAACGATCAATTCCAGAAGGGTAATCGATAACGCTAACTGCGCCATTACCCTGACGGAAATTCCAGAAATTTTCTAGCGATAAACCTAGAACATGACAAAGCAAGGTTTTATTAGTAGCGTCATGAGCTACTACTAATACAGTTTTAAATTGATTAGTTGATGCAGCTTGCACAATAGATTGCCAAGCTGCAACACTGCGTTCCCACACTTCTTGCAAATTTTCCCCTTCAGGCATTTGCACTTGGGCTGGTACTAGCCGCCAGCGTTGCAACTCTCCTGGAAACTCTTGCTCTATCTCTGTTTCTAATTTTCCTTCCCAGAGTCCGTGACTGATTTCTCTTAAACCATCTTGCAAGTCTAACTTTACATTTGGATGTTGTTTTAAAATAATCTCTGCTGTTTCTTTAGGGCGCAGCATTGTGCTACTGACAGCAAAATCAATCGCTACCTCTTGCAGAAATTCGCCTGCTTTTTGCGACTGTTGTCTACCGTTGTCGTTAAGGGGGACATCAATTTGTCCTTGAAACCTGGTTTGGCGATTCCATTCGGTTTCACCGTGACGCACCAATAACAATCGTATTCCTTGATGATCCGGTCGCAATGAGGGTAAAGTCTCTCCCGTGTGTTGCGTCTGATTTAAGGATTCTAGCTGGACTGGTTCACCCAATCCACCGGCAAAATTTAGTACGGTGATGCCACAGTTAGATTGTTGTAATGAATGGTAGCGACTTGGGGAAATTCCCAAGGCTGTGCTAATGAGGGCGCGATTAATACCGTTATGTCCCACTATAAGAATAGTTTCGCCTTGATGCTGAGACAAAGTTTCTTGCCAAAATTGCCGCGCTTGTTCATATATGGCAAGAACAGGAAAATGTTCTCTTGTCCCTTGTGCATCATTTATCAGCATCCGCAGTTCGTCGGGGCGCTGATGCCAAGTGCGGTAGTCTTCGGCAAACTTCTGCTTGACTTCGGCAGTTATCAGCCCTGCCCATACGGGGAGGTCGATTTCTAGCAGTAAATCAGAAACTTGAATTACAGCAGATTGTTCAGGATGAGTAGCTAACTCGCTATGAATAATATCTGCTGTGTTTTTCGCTCGTTGCAGGGGACTGCTATAAATAGCATTAAATAAAATATTGCTGAGGGCTTTGCCAACTTTACTGGCATCGTTACGACCTTTCTCGGTTAATGTTGACGCATCAGTGCGTCCCTGAATACGCCGTTCGGTGTTATAACCACTTTGACCGTGGCGCACAATGATGACACGAGTCATCTCAAAGCCCTCCTGTATCTAGACGATTAATTTTACTGCAAAATGATTGCAGAATTACCGACTCAGGAAGGCGGATTTAGTCAAGTGGGCAATTTTACTTTTGTAAGGGACGTAGAATAAGCAGCAAAAATAGCTGTAGGGTTTGCTCCCCGCAAGCCTATCGTGTACAATACAGATCAATTTCTCATTGTTCTCTCGTTTATCTCGTTCCTATGCAGAGCAATAGGAATGCCTGATTAGGGGCTGCTGCCTCTAGTCAGATATTGAGTCAGAGACTCAATGAATGCATTCCCAGTCGGAGACTGGGAACGAGGAAAACGAGGAAATGCTTATCAAGCTAGGTTTTTAGGACTTGTGTGTACACCGTAGCCAATGCATCAGGGAGGGTTAGGGTGGGGTAAAATGCCTGTGGGATGAGCATTTGAGCTTAAGTTGACACCAATGGTATGCCGTAGGCTGACGCACCTTCGATTGTTGACGGTGCGGCGCTTGGCGATAATACACTCTACATTAAAGCGTCAACTTTTATACCTGTTTATTCTCTCCCCAGATCCAACTGTACTTGCAATCCATCATTGTCACTTTCAGACTGAGCCGGTGTTAAGAAAATAGAAGTGTCTGGCTGTGATAATGATTCGTTAAAGCGGATTTTGACTGGAGCTTTATTGCCTCTTCTATTATTGTTAGAGATGCTTGCTGGATTAGTTTGCTCAAAAAAGCTTCTAAAGTCATCTTGGGCTGTTCTTTGATCAATTCCAACTAGTGAATCACCAGTTAGTCTGTATTCTCCTGGATTTGAATTTGATGCTGGTGACTGTGCGTATACTGGGCTGCCTAAGTTTGCAAAGGCTGCCGTAATCCCCAAGAAAGCAATAATTTTGGCGTTCATTAGTTTTGTCCAAATTATCTTTAATATTGCTTGTCTATTATTCTCTGGGAAAAATATTTTGATTAACTCTATCGTGAGGTTCTACTACAATAATTGTATTGTGTATATACTTGACTCGTCAATAATTCTCGTTGTTTCAGACGTTGCCAAGCTATAACTTTTGTATCTCTTTTGAGTATACGGTTACCTGGTTTATTTTCTCAGCGATCGCAGTTAAGTTAGTTGAGATATGCCAGCCTTAAATCATCGCTCCACCAAAATAATCATACAAGCGATCGCTAATCAATATCACTCCTGTTCTAAAATCCTTTCTATATCTTGCCCTGCATAGAGAATCCGCACAACTTCAATGCTTTCATCTCGCTCAAAGTAAAAAATTAAATATTTTTTAAATCCCTTGACAGCCCATTTACGTAAACCTTGTAAACGAAGATTTTCCAGGGGATAACGGCTACCCATTCCAGGCATTCTTGCTAACTGTGCAAAAGTTTCTCTTACAGAGTCAAAAAATAAAAGAGCCGTGTCGGGGTTGTCTTGGGCAATGTAAGCAAAATACTCATCAATATCTAAACTGGCTTTGGGTGTAATGACTATTCGCTTTGTCATTATTGCTCTTGATGCATTTGGTCGATCAAATGCGTGCGTTTTTGCTGCCACCATTCATCATTAACTTCTATCGTCTCTCCACTTTCAAGTCCTGCAATTAAAAGTTCTTCTATATGTTCTTGCATCTTGCGTTTTTGGTCTTGAACGATTAACTCTTGTAGATATTCGCTAACTGAACCGTACCCACCTTGAGCCACTTGTTCTTCAACAAAGGCTTTCATTGGCTCAGGCAAGGAAATATTAATGTTACTCATAACCTTGCGAGTGAAGTTAAACTATTTTTTCCATCTTATCAAGGTTGTTAGGCGTTGTCTTTGAGGAAACGTTTAGCGATCGCACCTTGGTTGATGAGAAAATAGCGATGCTTTCTCTTCTCCTGTCGGAGACGCTGCGCGAACGAGAGGCTTGTCTGCGACACGCTACGCAAACGACGATCGCTCAAAACTACTAGATTGCAAACTCTATCGCCTGGACTCGCTCTTTTAATTACGAATTATTTTTTTAGCCAATCGCCACAGCAGAGAAAACGGGAAAATTAATATCGCCTTTAACGTTTGCACAAACTGACCTAACCGACGTTTCCAGATAGCACGGGGAGTAGACTGGCGTTGTAGGATTGCTAGATTTTCTCGAATTGTCGCTGTAGTGGGATGATTAACGCCTAACACCCGTTGGCACATTGCCAAAGCATCAATGTAAAGAGGTTCGGCATCGCTGTACCGCCCTTGGCTATCGTAGAGT
>NZ_JBDNJQ010000084.1:0-35078 GCF_051172895.1 Nostoc sp. CALU 1950
TGGGATATCACAATTTTCCCCGTTTAATTGGTATCTTATTTTCTTGCAAATCCCTTAGTGTTCTTATTTGCTTCTCTGCTACCATTTATTAACCTGATGGTACAGATATTGTTTAGTCAGTCCCTATCTACGTTAGTGATATAACGAATCTGGCTTTCAATTTGTGCGATTATCATTATGGTTATTTCTCCTGTGATGCTTTTTTGTACCAAATTGCTTTTTTCAACAACTACAAAACAGCATCGTGTATTTTTAGCGATAGGTTAGCCTACGCGTAGACGCGGAGCGGCTTGTCGTAGACATCGCACCACTAAACTATAATTTTACTGGCTTTTTTAGGGTAAATTATTGACTTGGCTGGGAGTATCACAACCTACATTCCGCACCCACAAAGGTCAAAAGAGACTCCCAACAGCAGGAAGGGGGGATTGCCAATTTAATTAAATCAACCTAACGAGGAAGACGAAATCCCCAAAAAGCTGTTACTTAATAACTAGTGACTTTTTGCCAAACATGATTTTGATAGCAGACGAATTGTGATGAATACAGCTAATTTTCCGTGGCTGACGACGATTATTCTGTTTCCGATAGCGGCGTCGCTACTTCTTCCCATCATCCCTGACAAAGAAGGCAAAACAGTGCGCTGGTACTCCCTCATCGTAGGGCTGATAGATTTTGCACTAATTGTTTACGCTTTTTATACTGGGTATGATTTCTCCAATCCAGATTTGCAGTTGGTGGAAAGTTACCCCTGGGTACCACAATTGGGTTTGAATTGGTCAGTAGGGGCTGATGGCTTGTCCATGCCCCTAATTATTTTGACTGGATTCATTACCACGCTGGCGATTCTAGCAGCTTGGCCTGTCACCTTCAAGCCCAAGCTATTTTACTTCTTGATTTTGGCGATGTATGGCGGTCAAATTGCCGTGTTCGCTGTCCAGGATATGCTGTTATTTTTCCTGGTGTGGGAACTGGAACTGGTACCGATATACTTTCTGCTGTCGATTTGGGGAGGCAAAAGGCGGCAATATGCAGCGACCAAATTTATTTTATACACAGCCGGCGGTTCGCTGTTTATTTTGCTGTCTGCCCTGACAATGGGATTTTACGGCGATACGGTGACATTCGACATGAGAGCGATCGCCTTAAAAGATTTCGCCCTGAATTTCCAACTTGCCCTCTATGCTGGCTTCCTGATTGCCTACGCCGTCAAGTTGCCGATTATTCCCTTGCACACCTGGCTACCTGATGCCCACGGTGAAGCTACAGCCCCCGTACACATGTTATTAGCAGGTATTCTCCTGAAAATGGGCGGTTACGCCTTAATTCGGATGAATGCCCAAATGCTCCCCGATGCCCACGCTTATTTTGCGCCAGTGTTGGTAGTTTTGGGGGTAGTTAATATCATCTACGCTGCTTTGACATCCTTTGCCCAGCGAAACCTCAAACGAAAAATTGCCTACTCCTCAATTTCCCACATGGGCTTTGTGATGATTGGTATTGCCTCCTTCACCGATTTGGGATTGAGTGGGGCAGTATTGCAAATGGTTTCCCACGGGTTAATTGGGGCGAGTTTGTTCTTCCTGGTTGGCGCAACTTATGATCGCACCCACACCCTGATGTTGGATGAAATGGGCGGTGTAGCTAAGAGAATGCCGAAAATTTTCGCCATGTTCACCACCTGTTCAATGGCTTCTTTGGCATTGCCAGGGATGAGTGGTTTCGTAGCAGAATTAATGGTGTTTGTTGGCTTTGCTACTAGCGATGCTTATAGCTCTACCTTCAAAGTTATCGTCGTGTTCTTGATGGCAGTGGGAGTGATTTTAACTCCAATTTATCTGCTGTCGATGTTGCGAGAAATTTTCTACGGTAAAGAAAACGAGGAATTAGTTTCTCACCAAGCTTTGATAGATGCCGAACCCCGTGAAGTATTTATCATTGCCTGTTTGTTAATTCCAATTATTGGTATTGGTTTCTATCCAAAATTGCTGACTCAAATGTATGACGCTACAACTGTACAATTGACAGCAAGATTGCGTGATTCCGTACCGACATTAGCACAGCAAAAAGAAGAAACGCTAAAGGTTTCTTTGAGTGCGCCGGAAATTGGTAATTAGTTGCGATCGCTAGTTTAGTTTAAATATTGATTACTTTGAGGGCGGGTTTTTTACCTGCCCTTTTTGTTACTCATTGAACTAATACCAATTAAATTAATGATTGCAACACATCCTTGGGTAAAGACGCGATGAATCGCGTCTCTACAAATGGTCTATTTGTCGCATTCTTTTTTCAAATTGGTATAAGTTAAAAAATACTGTATGGGGTGAGCGAGTAGAGGTGTTTTTTATAATTAAATACAGTTCAGATAAGACCAAAACACTTGTAGAGACGGCGATTTATCGCGTCTCAAAAACCCAAAATTTAATAGCCCTTAACTGAACCGTATTGTTTTTTAATTTTCATAAAAAGAGATTTTAAGCCGATTGATTTGTTTGCAACCAGTTAAGTAAATCTTCCATAGCAGTAAAATCCAACAAAGCTTCGCCAAGGGTTTCTAATTGATTTAAAGGAAGAGATTGAATGCGTTTTTGCAATTCTGGTGATAATTCTCCCACTCGTCTTTGTAGTAACCTTAAAATAAGCCGTTGTTCACCTTCTTGTTTTCCGCGCTCGTAGCCGATGCGCTCACCTGTAGTTACATATCTCATAGTTCTCTCCTGCTCAAATTGTTTAAATTCTTCCCAAAACTGATTTTCTAATGCCTTTGGTAATATCATAACCCAATCGATAAATCGATACAGATTACGAATATCCTGCTCTTCTAACCCCAAATCATATAGTCTGCGAATTAAGCTAAATTTCCATATTTTGCGTTGTTCGGGTGATGAGCGCGTCTGCTGCGTTTTCAAATGCGCCATAACGACAGTTGCAAATGGATTATCGCTATTTTCTAACTCGTGAAAGCGATTTTCATAATCCAAAAGTTTAATACTGCCAAATTCAAAATTTAAGCGAGTATTGGGATAATTGTAACTGTAATTGTTTGGTCGCCATTCGCGGTTTGAATCGCAGAGAATTGCAAGGCTAATCGCTGGTCGATCGAAGCGGTCAAATATGCGAAAGTTGTAGGTAAACATCCGCTTGGCAAAGTTATCTTCTTTTTGTGCCTGAATTTCAACATGGATTAATAACCAAAGTTCTTCCCCTTGGGTTTGCCAAACTTTGACTAATTGATCAGCATATCTCTTACCCTGTTCAGCTTCACGAGCTATTTGCTGAAATTCTTTATTTAGAAATTGGTATGGGCGTTCCCAATCAATTAATGCAGAAGTTTCTGGAAAAAAGAAATGCATGGCTTGGGGAAAATAAGCTTCTATGATTTCTTTCCAAGGGCTATCAAAATCAGCGCGTAGGCGTAGCCCGTCGTAGACATCGCTAATGTTATTTATCTCATTTTTCATTTGTCCAGAATAGCATCAAATTCTGGATAGAGTCGCAGTACTTGCAGTAGCTAGTTTAGAACTTTGATTAATCGGAATTTCGACCCAAAATTCTGCTCCCTGTCCTGGTTCCGAAATACACCAAATAGCTCCGTTGTGTTTTTCTGCGACAATCTGAGCGCTAATTGCTAGTCCTAACCCAGTGCCTTTACCTGCGGCTTTTGTAGTAAAGAAAGGGTCAAATAATCGTTGCTTAACTACTTCGTTCATACCAGGGCCGTTATCTGCAATTTGTACAGTTATACGATCCGAGTTGCGTAACTCAGTACGAATTACAATCTGGCTGGGGTTAGCTTCTATGTCCTCAAGAGTTCGCTTACTGTTATAACTATCTAGAGCGTCAATGGCATTACTGATCAGATTCATAAATACCTGATTGAGTTGTCCGGCATAGCACTCTACTAAGGGAATATCACCATATTCTTTGATTATTTCAATTCCGGCATTTCCAGACGTTTGTTTGAAGCGATTTTGTAAAATCAGTAATGTGCTATCAATACCTTCATGAATGTTGACAGGCTTCATATCCGCTTCGTCAAGTCGAGAAAAATTTCGCAAGGATAGAACTATTTCACGAATGCGATTAGCTCCCATTTTCATTGAAACTAATATTTTAGGTAGATCCTCAGTCATAAAGTCAAGGTCGATCGCTTCTATATGAGCTTGTACTTCAGGTGTTGGACTAGCATTAGTTTTTTGATAGAGTTCTACCAGTTCCAATAAGCCCAGGGTATATTCATTTACATGGGTCAGGTTGCCGTAGATAAAGTTAACTGGGTTATTGATTTCATGAGCTACTCCAGCCACTAATTGACCTAAACTTGACATTTTTTCGGTCTGAATCAGTTGAGATTGAGTCTGTTTGAGATTCTGCAAAACTTGGTTGAGTTGTTCTGCTTGAGCGGTAGCAGCAGCAGTAGCAGCGCGGCTTTGATTATACAATTGCGCTTGGTCAATGGCGATCGCTAACTGGTCAGCCACACCTCGAATCAGTTCAACCTCATCGTCACTCCAGGGACGAAGCGCTCTAGTATGTTCGCAGACAATCACACCCAAACAACCCGACTGAGTTTGAATTGAAACTATTAGTAGAGACTTAAAGCCCAATGTCACCAGTAAATTCCGACTCTTGAAATCAAGCCACGAATCTGTCGCAATGTCATCAAAGCAAAGCAAATTCCCTTGCATAACAGCTTCACTCAGGGATTCCACATTCTGGATAGGAGAACAGCCTAAAGGCTCTGTTAAGTCGGGAGCGCAGGCTTGCTGACTCAGTTCAAAGCTAGTAGATTCATCTTCTTGATGACACCAAAAAAACTGGCATCGATCAATCTGTAGCAGTTCCCGAACTTCAACCACTACTGTACTCAAAATCATATTTAGATCCAGCGAGTTACGAATTTGACTAGATAGACGAGTTTTAAGAATTTTCTCCCGCTCAACTAGCTCTCGCAATTGGACTTCAGACTGTTTTAACTCTAGCTTGGCCATCTGACGATTGACACTAGCTCTTGCTAGTAGCCAAGAACCAATGCCAATTAGTCCTATTAATCCAGCATATAGCAGTAGCAATTGACTCAAAAATCGGTTTGATTTGGTCGTCAACGCCTCTGGCGATACCCATGAGACAATCTTCCAGTGATAGGATTTAGGATCAATTTGATTTTGGCTTGGTGCAAAAGCCTGTCCTGCTCCCGTACTAGATTTTTGCCCTTCCACAAGTGGGTAAACTGTAGTAAAAGTAAACATTCCCTCAGCAGTTTGGAATTGTCCCGATTCTTTTTGAGAAATTTCTTGCCATGCTTGGGGAAAAGCTTGGCTAAAAGTGCGGTTTTTGCGACCGCTAAACATAAATCCCCATTCATCCTCAGTTTTCGCCCCTTTTAACCAGTAACCATCGGCATTCAGTAGCATTCCCTGACTAGAAGCGTTAGCAAAAGCTTGATTAAAATTGTCCAGCAGTTTTGCGCCGAAATAATTTAAAACTACAACGCCTCGTTTCTGCCCACGGCTATCAAAAACGGGAGTTCCAAAGCGGATCATTGGCTTCAAAGGTTGTTCAACCTGACCACGTTCTATGTTGAGGTCAAGGGGAGAGACAAATACTTGTCCTTGGTTTAGCCGCAAAGTGTCATTAAACCAGTAGCGCTTGGCTTGAACTTGCAGTTTTTCTTCAGGGACAATCTCTGGCTCACCTTGGTTAAAGTTGACTCTGACAACTTCTTTTCCTGACTGATCCAAAAAGCGAATTTGGTCGTAAAGTTTTTTATATCGAGAAAATAATAAAAATTCTTGGGAAAGTGCCTGTTGTTGTCCATTCACTCCCTCTAAAACTCTTTGTAGCTCGTTTTGTTTAGAGATAACCATCAAATCTGAGACAACAGAATGAAAATCTCCGCTGATTACTTTGGTTTGTAAATCTACCTTGCCGAGTTCATTAGTTTCTAATACAACCTTCTCAGTTTGTACCTGTTGATAGTAGATAGCCCCGATAACAACCCCAACTAACGCTGACAATGGCAAAAAAACCGTTAAAAAGTGTTTGATTAAAATTCGTGAATGGATCTGTGGTGACATATCTGATACTTAAGTACGATTCAAAAATCGGGCTAAAAATCAGCTAAGTTCCAGCTGCGCCACATTTTCGGAGTCCAGGTTGAGAGAAAACTTTTTCTCCTGGTAGGTATAGGTAATCAGCCCAGCTACCAAATTCACCATGAAATTGAATACTTTGCGACTTCTGGAATGTTCTAGTTGAACAATATTCCACCCTTTTTTGCTATTGTCAGTTAGACACTCTGATAGTCAGTACCGAAAAACCACGAGTTTAATGTAAAGATTTGACACTTATAAGTATTTTCATACTGAGATAAAAGACATAAGTCGATGTATACGACGGGCTACGCCTAGGCTAAAAATGGTTTTTGATTTTTGATATGCGATCGCACATCAATAGATTACCTACAATCTATCTAGAATCAGATTTGGCAAAACCGCTCATGTTAAACTACAATCCGCTCCATTGTTTGCCATCTTCCGAAGAACTACCGGACTCTAATGACACCCCTGTGGATAATGAAGTCCAAAATTTAATTCCCGGCTTGCTGAAAACGACACTAGCTTTAGTTTGGTGCGATCGCTGGGATTGGTTCTTTGGTGTTGATATGGGTATTTATTATGACCCAGAAAAATCAGCCATTGTCCCTGATGGATTTCTCAGCTTAGGAGTTAAACGCTTCATTGATGAAGATTTACGCCTAAGTTATGTGCTGTGGGAAGAAAAGCAACTGCCAATTTTAGCACTAGAAGTTGTTTCCCAAATATATCGGGAAGAATATAACATCAAGAAAGAATTCTATGCCAAAGAATTAGGAATTTTGTACTACGTTGTATATAGTCCACTTCGGCGTAAAAAGACACCCTTGGAAGTGTATCGTCTAGTTGACGGGGAATATATCTTAATGTCAGGAAATCCTGTTTGGCTACCAGAAATCGGTTTAGGAATTGGGCGAGAACGGGGAATTTATCAAGGTATAGTGCGGGAGTGGCTGTACTGGTATGACGAAGAAGGGCAAAGATTGCTGACACCAGAAGAACGCATTAGGGAAGCGGAAGAACGCACAGCTTTTGAAGAACAGCGACGGGTGGAAGCAGAACAAAAAGTGAAAATGTTAATTGAAAGGTTGAATGCGCTAGGTGTTGATCCAGAAACTTTGTTATAGATTCACCAAATTTTATAATTTTCGCTGCCTTAATGTTAATTAGCTTCCTGGCTAGGGAATTATATCTATAAAGCAACTAATAGCTTGACGGTACAAATCGTCATAGCTGGTTGCTCAATAAATATATTTACCAAAACCTGTATTAAAAATATGGAAGTTAAATTAGGATTTGGAGCAGTCCCAAAACCTCAATATGTTTTTGTCAGCAAAGAACCCGATCACTGCTGGTATATGCTTGCTGAAGATGAAAGACGCATCCCAATTTATGATAGAGCTTTGACTGGGATAATTACAGAGATAGAAGTTAATAAAAAGGTTGAAACTAAATTCGGGCCAGTTGAAAAGAACGATTTATATATTTTGGCAGACAAACCTTATATTATCCGTTCAGGTAGCGATTCTTTTTTTTCCAAAAGTTTATTGTTATCTTTAGATGCCCTTACTTATAAAGAATTCTGTAATCCACTAACGATAGCCGTTAGCCCTGGAGAGAGTAATGTAGTTTTTTGCAAAATTTACGATCCAATAACTTATAGTTCTGTAGGTGTTAGTTGGGATGGACATAAGGAATTAGATTGGCAAGCTTTAGGACAAAGACTAAGTTTAAAAATTAATAATATTCATAATTTTAATAAAGATAAAAATCAATCTCAATCAGAAGCAAGTGACAATATAAAAACGCCTGAACCGCGTGATGTTTTTATAGCTAAAACTGACACATATTTAGCTCAATTAAATTGGACTCCAGAGCAGGGAAGAGAGTATTTGCAGCAGAGATATGGTAAGCGATCGCGTCTACAACTTACTGATACAGAAATTCTGGAGTTTATTGATTACTTGAAGCTACAACTAACCCAAAATTGCCCAACTTAACTGCTGTTGTGTGAGCTTTGGATAATTGCGATCGCCCTTTTGCTACACCCAGATGCTAGGTTGGAAGAATTGCGATCGCAGAATTAGAGTTAAATAAAAGTACCTGATATTAAAATACTTGCATGAACTCAAGGGCTGATTTGTTGACTCGCATTACTCAAACTCCTGGCCAGTGTGGTGGTCGTCCTTGTATTCGAGGTATGAGGATTCGTGTGAGTGATATTTTAGAAATGTTGGCTGAGAATGTCAGTGTTTCTGAGATTTTAGAGGATTTTCCCGATCTTGAACTCGAAGATATCCAAGCCTGTCTATTGTTTGCAGCACGGCGAACAGACTTTCCTCGATTGACAGCATGAAAATTTGGATTGATGCTCAGTTGCCTCCTACATTAGCACTTTGGCTGACTGAGACTTTTGACGTAGAGGCTACTGCCCTACGAGAGCTTGGATTACGAGATGCTAAAGATGTGGAAATTTTTGAGGCAGCACGAGTCGCTAAGGCGGTAATCATGACCAAAGATAGCGATTTTGTTGACTTGGCCTGTCGTTTAGGAATACCACCTCAAATTCTTTGGCTGACCTGTGGTAATGTCACAAATCGCAATTTGCAGCGACTACTTACCATCGCTTTACCTGATGCAATAGAACGACTGCGGCAAGGAGAAGCAATTGTAGAAATTAGCAGTAGTTCATAAGTAAATTGCTCAACTCATACCAGTGGTACTGGGAAAATCAACTGTGACTACATCACCGGGATTAAATGTTACTAAACTGTCTCTTCACTTTCAGGGAAAATTAAAGCTGCGTAATGTAACGAAAATGATGCTAAATCAAGCTGATCTTCGCGTTGGCTAGCAACTTCTAAGCAGACTTGAATCGCATCTTGCAGCATTTCTAATAGATGTTCGTAGCTGTCTCCCCAAGTGTGACATCCTGGTAGGGCAGGTACAGAACCACACCATACACCGTCTTCTTGCCAGATAACTGCTTTAATTGTCATCGCCAATCATCTCCACAAGATTGCGACTAATATTCTAGCGTCAAGCCGAGTGCGATCGCTTGTCCATTGCATTGAGATTTTTATTAGAGATAACGGCAATTGCAGAAGTAGTGTAATTCCTAAAAATACATAAACTTTTTGGATTTTTTAAATTAATCCAATCATAATGAAAATTGGGCAATTATAATTATCGAATTACTTTAAGCGATCAACAACACCAAAAATATCGTTAAAAAGACCTAATCCAGTTATCAGTGCAAGTGTAACTGCTGCGTACTGAGCTAAGACGCTTTGCTGTTGCTGAATTAACACAAAAACCATAACCCCAAGAAAGATAGAAACTACAAGTAGAAGTTTTATAACTTTTCCTTGCGAACGCATACGATTAAAACTTTCTATCGTTGTACCAGATTCAGAGAAGTCAATATATTCGTAGCAAATTATATCTTGACGTATATCATGATACATCTTGCTTAAACCCTTTGTATGCCAATCTTTCGAGTAAACTCTATCATCAAGTTCAAAACAACAAACATGTTGTATTCCACTTGATATGTAAGATGAGATAATATCACTAGAAACTTTCTTATTGCATCCAGAAATATCAACTATTAAGTTATTCAAATCAGGAAAATTTCTCTTTATATTTTTGATTGAGACTTCTGGATTTACAAATAAAATCTTTATAATTCTTTCTTCTATGGGAGCTAAGGATAACATGGAATTATATGCAATTTGATACTCACTATGATCAGTTAAAAGTTCTTCAAATTTATCCCTTATTCTCCTAATTTGATCTTTTACTTCTGAAAGCTTACCTACAGCTCCTTCATTGACTCCAAAATAAACATCTCGAACACCTCTGACTTGAATACAGTGCGTTAATATATTGACGTAGAGTCCCGGATTATCGCTTTGAATGACAAGGAGTAGTTGTTTCGCCACTTGTGTATTCCTGAAATATTTCAATTCTATCTTTACCAGTAGCTTTGGCTAATTTCAATGCAAAATAAGCTTGAAGTGAATTATCACCAATGCCAAAGGATAATGTAGTCTTGGAAAAGCTAGCAAACTCGATTCTTAAACTTTCTAATCTACTCACCGATATTGCATCAGATTGTAACCTTGCAAGTAAGCTATCTCCACCATTAAATATTATTTTTGCATTAAATTCATCTGATAGAGTTTCTGCCAGCCATAACATGGATGATTGGAAATTATGGGAAAAATTTGATAATTGCTCCATTTGATCTGTGACGATGAAGAACTCGATTTTTCGGCCAACATCGTCACCGTCTACTGCAAGATATAGAGATCCCATAGACAATAAGTATCCAATAATAATGTGGTTGTCAACAATCTTAGTAGTAACTTATTTCTAAACTAAAAGCTAGCACTAAACCCATTGATATCTGAATCGATTGGAATATTAAGGATTTTAACGATATGGGTGTGGAATTTTGAACTGAGAAAATAGTGATCGCCATTACTTTACATTACAATATATTGCAATATTAAGACTATGCAAGACAACTTTCGCAAGACAATGAGCAAAGAAAATATTACGTTTCGGATAGATAGCGATCGCAAAGCTGCACTTGATGCGATCGCGATTCATTGCAACTGCGATCGCAGCTACATCATTAATGAGGCGGTAGCCGCTTATCTAGAGATGCATCAGTGGCAAATTGAGGAAATTCAAAAGGGGATTGCTGAAGCCGATGCTGGAGAATTTGCCAGTGATGAAGAAGTAAAAGCGACTTTTGCAAGACTCACCAATGCATATTAAGTGGCTGCGTAGTGCGCTTCATTCCACACAGTCACAATTACAGTTATCAAATATCGCTTGCTTCCGGTAGCCAGTCTTCATCCAACACTAACTCTAAAAAATATGGGCACTCTTCTGGAAACACGGAAATTTGTATCCCCGTTTGCTTGGCTGCTTGCCGACGCGCCCTTTGATAACTTTCCTCAAGTTGCTCTGTAGGATAGTTCTTAAGACTAGGACTATCTTCTATGGCTAACTCAATTTGGGTGCGAGAATCGGTGATGGAATCGAGCCAACTATCTGAGCGACGCTGGGGTTGATATTGCAACTTCAGCAGATGCAAAAGTAAGCGAGTTAGTTGACTGGCAATAGCCCGCCGTTCACTTTTGCCCAAGCCTTCAACCTCTTCAATCAAATGTTCTACATCAACTTCATGCCAGTGATGCGATCGCAATAGTTGGGCTGTCTGCTCAATCCACAAATTAAAATCTGCTTTATAAGTTGCGCTCATAGCCGTTATTGATTAGCTGCATAGCTTAGACAAGCCAAAATATCCTCTTGTGTTAAATAAGGAAAGTCATCAAGTACTTCCTCGTAGGTCATCCCAGAGGCAAGATAAGATAAAACATCGTATACAGTAATTCGCATTCCTCGAATACAAGGCTTACCACCTCGTTTTCCTGGTTCGATTGTAATAATGTTTTGATACTGCACAGCTATTCAAACCTCAAAAGTCTTCATCATCGACAAAAAATTCGGCATCCTCTTCCAATCGAGAATTACCCTGCCCAAAACCAGCAAGTCCCCACAGAGGTTGCAGCAGTGCCATGCCAATTAACCCTATACCGGCACTAAAAGCTAGCACTAAACCCATTGGTATCTGAATCGATTGGAATGTTAAGAATTTTAACGATACAGGTGTGGCATTTTGGACTGAAATAATTGCGATCGCAATTACCCAAACCGCTACAACTAAAGATGTCAAAAAAGGAGCGAGAGTTTTCATACTTTGATCGAAGTTAGAAGTTAGGAGTTAGAAGTTAGGAGTTATATTTTGCTCAAAATTAGAAATCAGGAGTTAAGAATTGTTAATTTACAACTCTTAACTCCTAACTCCTAACTCCTAATTCTTGATTCTTATGCCTCTAGTTTAGCAATGGTACTCTCTAACTCTTGGGCGATTTGGGTGAGTTTTTCGGGAGTGTTGGTTTCGAGGTAAACGCGCACCAGTGGTTCTGTACCGGAAGGACGCAATAAAACCCAGCTACCTTCTTCTAAATAGAGCTTAATACCGTCTTTACGCCCCACTTCCTTGACTTTAATTCCTGCTACTTCTGTAGGTGGATTTTTAGTAAAGGAGTCGATGACGGCGGTTTTGTGCGCCTCTGTGAGGTGCAAGTCTAGGCGGTTGTTGTAAAGTGGGCCATCGGCTTCAGCGATCGCTTCTTTGACAAGTTGACTTAGCGGTTTGCCTTCATAAGCGATCGCTTCTGCCACCAGCATATCGGCTAAAACCCCGTCTTTTTCGGGAATATGCCCGATAATACTCAAACCGCCTGATTCTTCTCCACCAATTAATACATCAGTTTCGCGCATTTTTTCGCCGATGTATTTAAAACCAACTGCTGTTTCGTAAATTTGCAGCCCATTTTTAGCAGCAAAATTATCCAGCAGGTGGGTTGTCGCTACGGTGCGGACAATAGCGCCTGTTTTACCTTTGTTTTTGATTAAATGACGTGCTAAAACTAACAGCACAGTATTAGGAGTCAGGACGTTTCCTTGTTCATCGACGATGCCAAAGCGATCGCTATCTCCATCCGTTGCCAAGCCCAAATCAGCTTGATCGCGAAGTACTGCTTCCACTAATTCAACTAATTGTTCTCCTTTGGGTTCTGGCATTCCACCCCCAAATAAAACATCCCGCCAATCGTGGAAACTTTCTAGCTGAACGCCACTATGTTGCAAAACTTCATCTAAATATCCGCGAGAGGTAGAATACAAAGCATCGTACTTTACCTTTAAATTAGCGCTTCTGATCTTTTCTACATCAAGTAGAGTGTAGATAAATTTCAGGTAATCAGGTTTCGGATCGAAAATTGAAATTGAACCTGATGGGTTGCTTCCAGGCAACTCATCCGATGCACTTTCTATATTTGCCACAATAGTATCAGTAATCTCTGGAGTGGCAGGCCCAGCATAATCGGGTATATATTTAATTCCACAGTAAGGTGCTGGATTATGACTAGCAGTAAACATTAACGCCCCTGCGGAATTTAGGTGACGGGCGTTGTAGGCAATTACTGGTGTGGGGCAATCCCGGTCAGTAATTTTCACAGTCCAACCTAAGTCTGCTAGGACTTGGGCCGCTGTTTGGGCAAACTGGTCAGCTAAAAAGCGAGTATCGTAGGCAATAAGTACTGGTCTATCTTTTGTGTAGGCTGTTTCTAAGTAAGTGGCGATTGCCCTTGTTACTTTCCGCACATTGGGGAAAGTAAAGTCATCGGCAATAATCCCTCGCCATCCATCGGTACCAAATTTTATCTTGCTGGAATTGCTACTAGCGCTCATTTTTGCCACTTGCTCCCGTACATTATCAGTACTATTAAAAGCTTCCCGCAAAGCGTGTGTAGCAGCAAGTATCCTCCGAAGTTCTTTTCTAAGGAAGCCTTAGCTTAAACTTCTCCCCACCGTATTTTCTCTCACTGTTTCTGAGCAATGTCAACCCCCGATCGACCTTTTGCCAGTTATCACCTTTGGTCTCTAGTTGCCCCAGCAACCGGGCAAGAACGCTGGCATTGCCAGATGAGACGGGGGTTTATCAAAGCACGGCAACACGAACCACAAGTCAAGGCGCTGTTAGCGCAAGCCACCGCACCCCAGCGGATTGGGATACTCGCGCAAAAAGGCGTTTATGAGTTTCATCATCACAGGCATCTGTTGAAGCAAGCAGATGGTGTAGAAAGAGTTGCACAGCTACTTAAATTAGCCAACTCAAGCGATCAAGTGCAGCAACGCGTGCTGCAAATTTTGAAAAAATATCATGATGCTCCGTTGCTTTTGGATAAAGATATTATCCAATTAACTCCAGGCGATGAAGGCTTTCCTAAACCGATAGTAGTTGAACAAGAGGATTATTGTTTTCGCTTATATGCGGCTATGGACTGCGTTTTCATTGAGTCTGATAGCACTTTACATATTTTGGATTTCAAAACTGGTAAGTCGGCTTTTGACCAACGACAGGCATTAGTTTATTTATTAGCAGCTCGTTATCTTTACCCTGGGCGAGAAGCTGTGGCATCATTTTATAATTTAGAAATATGTAAAAAGTCTGAGTTAATTAGCATTAATAATAGTGAATTAGAATCCTTAAAATTTGAGTTAGCGAACATTGCTCACAAGCACCAACACGATTTACAAAAATATCAGGAACAAAGCAGTAATTTCAGTAAAATTTTCCCTCCTAATCCTGGTTCTCACTGCCGCTTTTGTCCATTTAACTCAATCTGTGAATTTGCCGATCTTAAGCAACATCAGTCGTATCCACTGCCCAGTTTAAGAGTTAATATCAGGCATTAGAAATTTGACGTTGTTGAATGAGGGGAATGCGAATGATAAACTCAGTACCAACTCCTGGTTGCGAAATGCATTCTAAAGAGCCGCCATGTCTTTCTGTGATAATTTGGTGACTAATAGCCAGCCCCATACCCGTACCTTGTCCAACGGGCTTGGTCGTAAAAAAGGGATCAAATAGTTGCTTTTTAGCATCTTCTGGTATTCCGAGTCCGTTGTCAGCAATGCTAATTGTGACTTGATTTGGTGTTAGTAATTTGGTGCGAATATAAATTCGGGGATTATCCGTTTTTAGTCGTTTTTTTGTTGTCCACCGAGATATAACCAATGAATCTTCTAAAGCATCGATCGCATTCACTAAAATATTCATAAATACTTGGTTTAACTGCCCAGCATAACATTCAACCAAGGGGAGGTTGCCATATTCTTTGATCACCTCAATTTTCGGGCGCTGGTCAGTAGCCTTGAAGCGGCTTTGGATAATCATCATCGTACTATCAATTCCCTCATGGATATCAACCCGTTTCATTTCAGCTTCATCTACGCGTGAAAAAGTCCGCAGGGAAAGCACAATCTCTCGAATCCGCTCTGCTCCCATCATCATCGATTGGAATAATTTGGGTAAGTCTGACCTTAAGAAGTCTAGTTCAATTAGATTTGTAAACTCGTGAATTGCCTTGACTGGTTCGGGATAATGTTTTTGGTAGAGTTCTAACAGTGAAAATAAACTTTTGGTGTATTCATCAGCTGGGCTAATATTGCCGTAAATAAAGCTAACTGGGTTGTTGATTTCATGTGCCACACCTGCAACTAGTTGACCCAAACTGGACATTTTTTCGCTTTGAATTAACTGAGTTTGGGTATTTTGTAGTTTGGATAATGCTGTTTCTAGTTCTTGTGTTTGCTGTCGTAGGTCTGCTTCCGCTTGTTTAAGTACAGCATTACTACGGCGCAAGGCATCTTCTACCTGCTTTTGCTCTGTTAAATCACGAATAATCCCAACTAAGAAACGATTACCTAAATCATCCTTAAACAAATATTTTTTGGTCAGGATACAGTGTGTTGCGCCATCGGAATCTGTAAATAATTCCTCGTTTTCATGAGTTATCCCTGTAGTGAAAACTAGTTCATCTTTTTCCCAAAACACATTAGCTTCCGCTTTGGAAAAAACATCATAGTCAGACTTACCAATTAATTCTTCTCGACTATACCCGATGAAATTACAAAAGGCATCGTTAAGTAGTATCCACTGATGTTGGTCGTTTTTAAGAAAAATGGGGTCAGATATACCATTGATCATCCGCAGCAGAAAAGCCAGCGAGAAGTTTTGCTGCTGCGTATATTGTTTGTCAGAGAAGTCACTCAGAGATTTCCAATCATTCATACCCTTAGTCTGAATCTAAAATGTTGTCTTCATGGTTGATGAATAGGAAAAACCACTAAATCAACATAGCCTAAAAAGCAGATAAAAACCTCAGCGATCATATCGCTGAGGCTCTAAAAGACTGACTCAATAATCCTGAAAAACAGGAGCTAATTAAAAAGCATAATTTGGGTAAATAAATCGAAGAAATTCAAAAGTCTGGTAACTCTTTAAGAATTGTGAAGCGAATATGATTAATCGCCAAATCACCGATGGGGACATCTTCTTTGGTTAGTCGCGCACCTTGACTTGTCACGGTTTCAAAAGTGATACCTTTGCCAATTTCAATGTGATACCAGCATAAGCCCATAAAAAAGCGCGTCGGATAAGGCCCACCTTCACCCACGTCGTCAGGATTTGATTCCATTGGCAACCAGCCAAAATTCGGGACGTAGAACTCCAGCCAAACATGATTAAAGTCGGGTTGTAGTGGCACTCCTAGTAAGTCACTATGGGGAGGACATTTGTACCTACCTACGGTGCGGCAGGGGATGCCATTTAAACGGGCTAGGGCAAGTAAGACTCCGACATATTCGCCACAGGAACCAACGCCCCGCTCTAAAACTATATCTGGCGTGTCAATGTAAGGTTTAATACCGTAAGATAATTGATCGTAAACGTAGTTGCGGATGCTGTACATTTTCCGCAGCACATTCGTTTCAGAACCAATCGCTTCTCTGGCGGCACGGCGAACAATGGTAGTATCCATTGCTAAATCGTCATCATCCACTAAATAGCGTGTTTGCAATTCTGGAGACAGTTCAGGAACGTCTTCCACATCTCTGGGTGTGATGCGATACTTAATGCCTCTAACTTCCAAAAGTGCTTTCCAGCCAAAGATATGCCGTTCTCCTGGGGTAAGAGAATCAAATTTAAATACTGCTACACGTTGCCCCTCTATCACTTCTTCGGTAAAGGGTATACCAATGGCTTCAACGTGTTTCACCTTTTGACGCTCAGTTTCGGATGGTAGGGCGATACGCCATTCCACGTCAGGTAAATAAACCTCGTCTAAGGGTGCAATTTCCTCAGCATAAGACATTTCAATGAGATAGCCATTAGAGAGGGCGTAACACTTATCTGGCTGGTAATGATAATACAGGGGATGAATAAAAGTGCGATCGCGGAAGGTTAGCTCATGACTCGGATCAGCATTGGGATTATCCCGAATATAAGGCTCCTCTGTGGCGTAGGCAACGTAAATACTTTCTTGTCCTGTTTCGTCATTTTTATGGATTGCAATACCTGTGGGACATTCAAATGGTGTTAGGACACTGAATTGTAGTTCTCCCGTTGCTCTGTCCATCGCGTAAACTGATTGTTCAGTGCGATCGCAAATCCATAGCATTTCCTGGGTTACAGCCAAATTCTCTATCCCAACTCCAGGAGCATAAAATCTGGTAATCTCTTTTCGCGTTTCGCGGTCAAAAACCAGAATGTAGCCCAGCCTTTGGCAACTTACATAAACTGCTGTTTCCCAAACAGCAACGCCATCAGCGGGATAAGGCAATGTTACAAAATGTTCTAGACCCAAAGCATTGAGCTTGCACAAGTAAACACTATTTTCTCGGCTCACCCACAGGGTATCTTCCCACGCAGCTAGACCAGTGACATCAGTAAATTCTTTAACTTGATGGGGATTGAGAATTTTGCTGTTGTCAGAGGTGGGATCAATCTCCAGTAGATGGCCTTTAATACTGTCAATGGCAAGTAGCCTATCTTTGATGAAAGTAATGCCACACAGGGTAGCAGCAGTAAGCGGTCGAATTGTCTTTTGCCCAAACATCTGGCTTGCGGTCGTGGGGAGTGCAAAACTTATATTAAGCATATTTCTTGAATGGTTTAGCACGCCTGGGCAATTCAAAATTAAAAATTCGTCTTGAAAAGTTTGCTAAATCGGGAAACCCTACTGGCACGCCAGTTCACTTGAGCGAGGAAATACACAAGCAAGTGGCTCAACTTTCGACAAAATTAAAAATGAAGAAATGCAATCGGGCCATGCATCCTAACTATTGATTACGGGATGTAAATGAAAGCAATGGCAGCCTGAAATTAATTGTGGCATATCCTCTGTAACAAAGCTTCAAAGCTCTATTACTCATAATTATCAGTAAAATGTGTTCCGATAAACTCTTTCGTGAGAAATAATACTATCTTAAAAAAAGAATAAATTTACAAATGTTAAAAATTACATATAGACTCATACAACTGGGCGATCGCCTTAATGTAACTTTAGAAGATGGAATTCCTGCCATCACTAAATTATGATCGAATTTTGTAACTATTCCTGTGACTTACACGATGTCTGCTAATTCTCTGCCTGAAGGTGCCGCCGTTTGGCATAGTTTAGAAGTTGATAAAGCGTTAGACCTGCTCGATAGTAACGCAGACAGTGGCTTAACACCCCAAGAAATTCAACAGAGATTACAAAAATACGGCCCCAACGAACTCGAAGAAACTGCTGGCCGTAGCACTTGGGAAATTCTGCTGGATCAGTTCAAGAACATTATGTTGTTGATGCTGATTGGCGTAGCTCTGATTTCCGGGATTTTAGACCTGATAGCTTTGCAATCTGGCAGTTTGAAGCCTGGTGAAGTGCCATTTAAAGATACGATCGCTATTTTGGCAATTGTCATCCTCAATGGCATACTCGGCTACGTCCAAGAAAGCCGTGCCGAAAAAGCCTTGGCAGCCCTGAAAAAAATGACCTCTCCCTTGGTGCGAGTCATCCGCGCCGCCAGACTTGTGGAGATAGCAGCCAAGGAACTAGTCCCAGGGGATGTCATGCTGCTAGAAGCTGGGATGCAGATAGCCGCAGATGGACGCTTGATCGAACAGTCGAATTTACAAGTGCGTGAGTCGGCATTGACGGGTGAAGCCCAATCTGTGAATAAACAGGCAACCCTAAAATTGCCCGAAGAAACAGATTTAGGCGATCGCCTAAATTTAGTATTTCAAGGAACCGAAGTTATCCAAGGACGCGCTAAGGTTCTGGTGACTAACACCGGCATGACAACAGAATTAGGCAAAATTGCCACTATGTTGCAGGCGGTGGAAAGTGAACCTACGCCATTACAGCAGCGGATGACTCAACTGGGTAACGTCCTGGTTACGGGTTCTTTGATTCTGGTGGCGATTGTTGTCGTCGGCGGTGTGATCCAAGCAAGAGGTTTTAGCAACATCCAAGAACTCTTGGAAATTTCCTTGAGTATGGCGGTTGCCGTGGTACCAGAAGGTTTACCAGCGGTAATTACCGTTACATTGGCACTGGGAACCCAGCGAATGGTGCGCCAAAATGCCTTGATTCGCAAACTCCCAGCAGTGGAAACATTGGGTTCTGTAACCACTATCTGTTCTGATAAAACCGGCACGCTGACTCAAAATAAAATGGTGGTGCAATCGGTTTTCACCAATAACAAAACTTTTCGCGTCACCGGCGAAGGTTATGCTCCCACAGGGGACTTTCAGTTAGATGGTCAAACAATTTCCCTAGAGGAGTCTCCAGAAATCTCAGCGTTGTCAGTCGCTTGTGCTGTTTGTAATGATTCGGTGTTGCAAAAAGAACAAGGTGAATGGGCAATTTTAGGAGATCCTACAGAAGGGGCGTTAGTCACCCTGGCGGGGAAAGCCGGAATCGAAAAAGACCAGTGGAACAATAAGTTACCTCGTGTAGTGGAGTTCCCCTTCTCCTCAGAACGGAAGCGGATGAGTGTGATTTCTCAGGTGGAGGGAGTCGCTACAGGTGACGCGTCTTCGAGAGGCGTTGACCCAGCGATCGCTAATTTTCTCCAATCTGAACCTTACTTAATGTTTACCAAAGGTTCTCCAGAGTTAACTTTGGCACGTTCGGCTCAAATTCATTTGGGTAATCATTCAGCCCCCTTAACTGAAGAACAACGCCAGAAAATTTTGGCAGAAAATGACCAAATGGCGAGTAAAGGTTTACGGGTGCTAGGTTTTGCCTACAAACCCCTCGCGGAAATCCCACCAGAAGGTTCAGACGAAGCATCTGAGCAAGATTTGGTTTGGCTGGGATTGGTGGGAATGCTGGATGCACCACGCCCAGAGGTGAGGGCAGCTGTCCAAGAGTGCCGAGAAGCAGGTATTCGTCCGGTGATGATTACAGGCGACCACCAATTAACAGCACGAGCGATCGCTACCGATTTGGGAATTGCCCAAGAAGGCGATCGCGTTCTCACTGGTCAAGAGTTGCAGCGGATGACTGACCAGGAATTAGAGCAAAATGTTGACTTAGTAAGCATCTATGCCAGGGTTTCCCCAGAACACAAACTGCGAATTGTCCAAGCACTGCAACGCCGGGGCCGATTTGTCGCGATGACGGGTGATGGCGTTAACGATGCCCCAGCCCTCAAACAAGCTGATATCGGTATTGCAATGGGCATTACTGGCACTGATGTCAGTAAAGAAGCCAGTGACATGGTGTTACTTGATGACAACTTTGCCACCATTGTCAGCGCCACCAAGGAAGGGAGAGTTGTTTACACCAACATCCGCCGCTTTATCAAATACATTCTGGGCAGTAACATTGGTGAAGTTCTGACAATTGCAGCCGCACCTCTAATTGGTTTGGGAGGCGTTCCCCTTACACCCTTACAAATTTTGTGGATGAACTTGGTGACAGACGGTTTACCAGCCTTGGCATTAGCTGTGGAACCTCCAGAACCGGATGTGATGCAACGTCCGCCTTTTAGTCCCCGCGAAAGTATTTTCGCCAGGGGATTAGGTTCTTACATGATTCGCATTGGGATAATATTTGCTATTATCACCATTGCCTTGATGTGGTGGGCTTATCAACATACCCATGCCCCTGAGTATCAGGGAAATCCCGATACTTGGAAAACAATGGTATTTACTACCTTGTGTATTGCTCAAATGGGTCATGCGATCGCCATTCGCTCCAATAACCGACTGACTATCGAGATGAATCCCTTCTCCAATATCTTTGTATTAGCGGCTGTTGTCGTCACCACGATTTTGCAGTTGATGCTAGTTTACGTCCCACCCCTGCGAGATTTCTTTGGTACTCACTACCTGACTCTAGAGGAATTAGGGGTTTGTATTGGCTTCAGTGCCTTAATGTTTGTGTGGATTGAAGCGGAGAAGATATTTCTGCGGATTATGGGCAAGAAGGCCGTCTGAAAAGGAAATTTTAGATTTTAGATTTTAGATTTTAGATTTATCTTCAATCCAAAATCTAAAATTTAAAATCCAAAATTGAACTTATGTACCTCAAAACTCTAAACCTCCGACAATTTCGCAATTATCAAGACCAAAAGGTTGAATTTACTGCTGCCAAAACAATTTTGGTAGGTAATAACGCTCAGGGAAAGTCGAATTTGTTGGAGGCGGTAGAGTTGCTGGCGACATTGCGATCGCACCGAATGGCCCGCGATCGCGATTTGGTTCAAGAAGGGGAAGCCATAGCTCAAATTAATGCTACCCTTGAGCGACAAACAGGGGTTAGTGACCTTACCTTAACTCTCCGGCGCAATGGTCGCCGTAGCGTTGCTATCAATGGCGAGTCTATCCGCCGTCAAATGGATTTTCTCGGCGTTCTCAATGCAGTCCAATTTTCCAGCTTAGATTTAGACCTAGTACGCAGCGGCCCGGAAGGTCGCCGCAACTGGTTAGATACACTCTTAATTCAACTCGAACCAGTTTATGCTCACATTTTGCAGCAGTATAACCATGTGTTACGCCAGCGCAATGCCTTTTTAAAACGCCATGTAGAAACGTTAGATGCAACATCTCTACAGTCAGAATTGGCGGTGTGGGATGCACAGTTAGCTACCACAGGAACTAGGGTAATTAGACGACGCGATCGCGCCATCCAAAGATTAGCTCCTATTGCAAGCGCTTGGCACGCCAGTATTAGCGGTAGTACAGAAGTTCTGCAAATTAATTACGTGCCGAATATTCCTTTAGAGGATAACCGTCTAGAAGAAGTGCAACAAGCTTTTTTAGCAAAAATTCAGCAGCGAACCATTGCTGAAATGCACCAAGGCACTACCCTTGTTGGTCCCCATCGCGACGAAATAGAATTAACTATTAACCAGACACCCGCTCGTCAATACGGTTCTCAAGGTCAACAACGAACGCTGGTTTTAGCCTTAAAATTAGCCGAATTACAATTAATTGAAGAAGTCGTCAAAGAGCCACCATTGCTATTACTTGATGATGTTCTTGCCGAACTCGATTTATCCCGTCAAAATCAATTACTTGATGCCATTCAAGATCGTTTTCAAACCCTAATTACTACCACTCACTTGGGTTCTTTTGATTCGCAATGGTTGAAGTCTTCCCAAATTCTTTTTGTAAAAGCAGGAGAAATAATCCAACAGTAATGTATAAATTATGAATTATTCTAACCTTTTAAAAACGTTGAGAACTAGAAAAGTCAGCAGAGAAGCGATTAATCCTAACTGCCATAAACCGCAGCCAGCAGCAATTCCCAATGCAGCCGAAACCCAAATCGCCGCTGCTGATGTAAGTCCGTGAATTTCAAGTCGCTGTGATTCTTGGGAAGATTGGCGCACAATTTCTCCAGCACCGAGAAATCCTATACCAGTTGCAATCCCCTGAATCACCCGGCTAATTGCATCCCTCTCAATCACGCGACTAACTTCATCAGGACTGGTTTGTAGTCCTCCTGTTTGCATAATTATCAAAATAAAAATGGCTGAACCAAAACTCACCAGCATGTGAGTTCTTAAACCGGCTGGTTTGCGTCTAATTTCGCGGTCTAAGCCGATTATTGCTCCAACAAGCAATGCAATGCATAGCCGGAAGCTTATATTCATCCAATCATCAGTTGCAAGGTAGTAAGTGTTTGACAATGCTTAGTCTGGTATAGAGTATTCTATATACTAGGTTAACTGGTAATATTTTTATTAATGGAGTTTAATCCAATAGATTTAGTGCAATAGCCTATCTCGTATTTGGATTCTATCGATTCAGTAATGCTTTTTCAGCTACTAAATTAATATCTTCCATTATTAGGATTATTTTTCAGTAATACATTCTTTCGGTCAATAAATTGAGGTTTGCATTGCGAAATTATGGCAGTGATCATAATTTAGGCAAACTGCATGAATTTTAAGTTTATTAAATAGTTTTTGGGCTATTTCAAATAACTCATACTATAAAATTCTACCTTAAATTGCTAGATTTAACACATACACCTAATAATTAAATATGATACCGCCATGTAGAATCTCGTAAAAGAACTAAACCCCTACTTTTAGGGAAAGGAGGCAAAATGAAGCCAAAAATTTGATTTCCAAAGGAGTTGAATTACAGTAATACATCGTGTAACGAGCAATTAGCCACTAACAAGGTCGGTAAATTCAACGTAAATGCTGGAAACTATTCCTATTGAGGAGTGCTGATTCAGTAGTCAGTGGATTGACGGCTGATAATGTACCAGGAGGGAATAGCTATGGCTACAAATAGACAACTGACAACTAACAAATTGAGTGGATAAACTCTACTGGCTAGACCAAATTAAACTACAAGACCGCGCCAAGGTAGGTGACAAAGCGTTTTA
Source organism: Nostoc sp. CALU 1950 (assembly GCF_051172895.1). Classification (NCBI taxonomy): domain Bacteria; kingdom Bacillati; phylum Cyanobacteriota; class Cyanophyceae; order Nostocales; family Nostocaceae; genus Nostoc; species Nostoc sp. CALU 1950. Next base: position 23,423 of record NZ_JBDNJQ010000084.1, read on the forward strand.
CTTGAGCAAAATTATCCAGCGTGGCTATCCGGTAGTGCCTGGTTTTGTGGTTTCAGCGGAAATTTTACGACAATTTCTCGAAAATCTCAATAGTTCAGAGTCATTAGTGGCTGACTTACCCCATTCTTCATTACACCTGGATGTCACTAATTGGCGTCAACTTCAGCAGGTGGCTAGTCGCTTGCGCCAAGAAATTCTGACTGCGACTGTGCCACAGGAATGGGTGAGTACAATTTTCCAAGCAGCTAAAGAATGGCAAACTGGCTGTTTGATTCTTCGACCGACTTTGGCAGTATCAACTGCTAACCCAGGCATGAAAAATATATCTGGGTTGCTGGAGTCGGTATTTTGCCAGTGCGAACCCGAAGCGATCGCTTTTGCCTTAAAGCGTACATGGAGCCAGATATTTCGGGCGAGAAGTTTATTATATTGGCAGCATTCAGGAATTAATCTGCAACAAATTAATCTCGCCGTTTTGGTGCAACCTGTTGAGAATGCGATCGCCAGTGGCTTGCTCACAGCCAAGCCTTCTGGGTGGGAAATTGAGGCTACTTGGGGATTAGGAATTGCGATCGCTCAAGGTGAAGTCCAACCAGATATCTACTACATTCAACAAGAAACTGGGGTTGTGCTGGAGCAACAACTGGGCAATAAAATGCTGGCTTATGGTGTTGATGATGCAACGCCTAGAGCTTTTTCGCAACCCGTGCCGAACTCAGTGCTAACAACAGATCACACTTGTCTGAGTACCTATCTACTTCAGGAAGCGCAACAAAAACAGTACTCTTTACAAGAACAATACTTACAACAAATAATTGCTCTAGGAACTCAACTGGTGAGTGAACTGGGTAAAACCTTCACCATTAAATGGACTATTGCTGGGCACAATACATCTGGCAAACTCTACATCACACAAGTTAGTCCTCCCCAATCTGTAATTCCCCATTTACACTTCATTCGGGGACTAGGAGCAGCTGGGGGACGTGTTGTGGCAACTGCCCTGGTAATTATTAATCCGCAACAGAAACCCGAACAATTACCCAAGGGAGTGATTTTAGTAGTACCAACAGTTACACCTGATTGGTTGCCATTATTGCAACAAGTTGCTGGTATTATCACAGAACAAGGGGGATTAACCAGCCATGCTGCAATTCTGGCGAGAGAATTAGGTATCACAGCAGTAGTAAACGCCACATCTGCGACCACTTTAATTCAAAATGGCGAACGACTGCTGCTTGATGGCGACAGAGGAGAAGTTTATCGGATCAAAGGAGATTCAAAGGAGGAGATGGAGAAAGGAAGAGAAGAAAATCTTCTTTCCCCCCATCACCCCAAGCCAAAAGCCCCCCATCCTGCTGTTACGTTTCATCTACCTATGATTGCTACCCAACTGCTGGTTAATTTAAGTCAGTCCACTTTAGTAGAACAAGTGCAAAGCTTGCCTGTGGATGGGGTGGGATTGTTACGCTCAGAATTGATGGTACTAAATATATTGAACGGGCAACATCCTAATAGTTGGATTTTAAGCGGGCGTCAGGCAGAATTATTAGAGCTATGGTCTGAGCAGATTATGCAGTTTGCCCGTGCCTTTGCACCAAGACCAATTTTTTATCGTTCTTTAGATTGGCGATCGCAGGATTTACCATCATTGAGTGATAATTTAGAATCTTCTCCCCAGTCGATGTTAGGTGAACGCGGGACTTTTAGCTATTTACGAAATCCCGCAGTATTTGAGTTGGAACTGCAAGCTTTGGCGAGTGTACAGCAAGCTGGCTACAGCAACGTCAACCTACTATTGCCTTTTGTGCGGACTGTGGAAGAATTTGTCTTTTGTCGTCGCAAAGTTGAGCAAGCTCTTTTAACCGAGGTGTCACAGTTTCAATTGTGGATGATGGCAGAAGTGCCCAGCGTCCTGTTTTTACTGCCAGAATATGTCAAAGCAGGTGTAGCCGGAATTTCTATTGGTACAAATGACCTGACCCAATTATTGCTCGGAGTAGATCGAGAGCAAGGACAGCTAGCAAAAGTATTTAATGAACGTCATCCAGCAGTGATGAGTGCGATCGCTCAACTTATCCAAATGGCTCAAACTGCCGGTATCCCTTGTTCAATCTGCGGTCAAGCACCAGCCCTATATCCAGAAATCATCGATAAGTTAGTGGAATGGGGTATTACTTCCATTTCCGTTGAACCAGAAGCAGTGGAGCGAACATATCAAGCGATCGCTCGTGCCGAACAACGTCTAATTTTAGCAGCCGCACGACGAAAACTGCATTAGTTAAGAGTGATTCAATTTTGATTTTAGATTGAAGGAAAAATCTAAAATTAGCAGAGTTACGCAAAAATTGAAAATCTCTTTGATTCTAATACCAATTAAAAAAAAGAATGCGACAAATAAACCATTTGTAGAGACGCGATGAATCGCGTCTTTACCCTAGCGATCACGTAAAAAACCGAAATCTTTAATATCGGTAAATCGCCGCAACGGCTGTGCTATATGGAATTTGTTCAAAGGGAACAGCGTAAACCGCACCACCGTTTAATAAAGTATGAGCAGCAACAAAATCCAACAAATCTTCATCATCAGCTTCTTTTTCTGGATGCAAATAAACCGTTTCTGAGGTTGGATCGAATAAACCCCACTGTTGCTGACCAACTGCAACTAGTAAGGAATCCACTCGTTGGTAATAAGCCGCTGAGACAATTTCTTTGAGGTTGTTAGATGCTTTACCAGTATCACCGCCAAACAATTCGTGAAATTGCTCCAAAACCTCTTGCTGCGACTTTTGGAAATCAGCCTCGACAATCGGCCAAGTTTGGTCATGTAACTCTTGGGCGCTGAGTATCTCTGGATTACCAGTGATAGCTTCATCCATTAAATGCTGGTAAGTATTTGCCTGTCTATATAAAGGCAAGAGATACTCTACCCCAGCCAGTACCAAAGGGGCTTTTTGCGATCGCAGTTTTTCGTGCAATGCGCCATCAATAATCTGAAAGAATTGTAGTATGTATTCTTGTTGTTTATCCTTTTCAGGGCTTCCCTGTCCGTGAAACGTACCTGGTTGCGAAAAGGAATTGGCGGTTCCCCCTCTTGATGTTGCAAGCCGGAACTGACCTTCTTTAGCAGTCTCGTCTTTTTGCAAAGCTTCATCTAGACTTTTAGGAAGATTTTCTACTTCCACCTCATTGACGGTGTAGCGTGTTCCTTCAAAGAACCTGACATCTTGTTGGCTCAAAGCCAGGATATAAAAGCGACCATTGCCATTTAAAATTGGCAGCAGTGGCTTGATGTGAAATCGGTCTGTAACCACAACCAACTCTTGAAAATCAATTGGCAGCGTGTAATAGCGAAAAATATTTTCAGAAATAAAAATCGCCAGCCCTTCCTCTCCCTTTTGTTCCCAAAACTCTTGGGTATCAATTTCATGGGATTTTTCTAGCAATGCGATCGCTTCTTTCTGTTCCAAACCCGCATCAATTAAACGATTCTCCGCTTCCTTGACCAAATTTTTAAAGCGAATGGGGTCTTGTCGCACTTCTGCCCCGGCTGGGTGTGTTGGCATATAAATTGAAACACAATTTCCTTTTGGCTGTTCTATTAATGTCTTTATCTCCTCTCTAGAAATTAATTGCATATTATTATCCCTCCTATCAACGTGACCAGATGCATCAGACCATCGGTATTAAATGATCTGATGGGACGTTATTCTCAGATGGCGACGGTTGAAGTTCAACCTTTGCCTCTGAGTTTATTTCACCTCAAGGAGGCTTTAGTTGCATCTTTCTTTTGATAGGCAATATTCATGTTTGAGAATTACTAATTAAAACCCAAAATTTAAAAGCCAAAATAGCCACATTTATCAAATGTTTGGCGTGTTAGAGTTTGCGCGTTCTGAGTTTATCCCTATTCTACTATCTCGTTGACTAAGACCTAAAGTTACTCGTTTCATAATCCAGTACAAACCTGCAAGTACCACAAAGGTGATAGCAATAATCACCAAGGGCTGTTTCCCAAGAATTTCTTCTACTCCTTTGGTAAGTAAAGCATCCGGTTGAGTAATAAAATCCCAACTGTTGAAACGCAAAAATCGTCCCCAATAGACACCAACCGCACACAGAAAATGAGTAATCAACTCAACGCGCCAAATCCACTGGCTTTTACCGATGCGATGTAAGTAGTGACCCCAATTAATTAACGATATTACATAAGCTTCAAATCCACCGAGAATTACTAGCAAATATACAGGAATGAGGACTAAAGTAATCATCCAAACCGATTGAATCGTCCGGATATCATCTATCAAATGAATTACATCGGTCAACAAATATGGTGCATTTGGTAAGAAAGCGTAGAAAACTAAGAATCCTAGCCACCAAAGCCAAGTGCCACCGCGCTTTATACGAAATAGCCAGACACTCAAAGCCAAAGGTATAAAAGCCAGAAATAAATTCCAAGTCATCCATCTCATATTAATTTGCAATACCTGCACAACTCTGGCTATCAATTCTTCTTTCATAGGTGCTTACTCGGAAGATATTTGATTGATTTATATTCACTCTAATGATTGATTGATAAATTTTTTTAGTCCCCCAAGGAAATTATTTTTCTCCAATATCAGACAATATTGTTGTGTCAGTTAAAAGTCAATACACACTGAAATATATGTCCAAAGTTTAGAGTTTTTGTATATTTCATGCTGGAAGATAAAATTTGTCAATCAATCGGCTTAAGTCACTAGTATAGCCAGAAAATCATCAGGGTAAAATCTACCACTGAAAGGAAGTCTGAGCAGCAAAAACGCCGCGAATAACTTCTGGTGGACTTTTTTAATTACAATGTTGCCCCTGTCCTGGCTATTATATAGATTTCATTTTGCCTTGCTAGAGTTCCAGAAGTACCCAAAGTTTTTGTTATTAGGGGCGGGCAAAGACGCCCACCCGGTTGGATATTTTTATGTGAAAGTCCTTAACTAACGCCATGTGCGACTTTATCTCAAACCTAACCCCCAACCCCTTCCCTACTAGCGTTGAGGAGCAAAAATCAAAGCCTCTCTCCTTTTAGGAGAGAGGTTTGGAGAGAGGTCAGAATATTAAGTTGTACATCGCGTTTAACTAACGCAGTAGTACTCGACTACGGGGGCCGATCGCTTGTTTGGGTGAAGCGGATATTGCACAACTCTTGGCAGAATCCTGTGAACAAGTAGCTTGAGCTAGGGTTGCAGGATTGACTTCCAGGGAATTACCACTACTGAATTCCATATTAAGTGTAGTAGAGAGTGATGGAGAATTAGATCCAGATGTGTAGGTTGTAGGTGTCGAGGAAGCGCCACCATCAACTATTGGTGTAACAGTGAATGTGTTACCGCCATCAACTATTGGCGTAACAGTGAATGTGTTACCACCATCAACTATTGGCGTAACAGTGAATGTGTTACCACCATCAACTATTGGCGCAGGAGCGATCGCACTACCACCACTAACTACAGGCGTAGGAGTGGGTGTGCCACCACCATCAATTACTAGTGGGGGAATGGGTGTACTACCACCGCTAATTACTGGCGGGGGAGTAGGTGTACTACCACCGCTAACTACGGGCGGGGGAGTAGGTGTGCTACCACCGTCAACTACGGGCGCGGGAGTTATGAGAGTTGCAGTTGCAGGTACTTTGATTTGTATTCTTGCTAGGGGTGCGTTAGTCATTTCCAAAGATGTCACCTTTGGGGAACCTGGGAGATCGGACTTGAAATCAAAGACTGTGGGGGTTGCACTACCATTGCGATCGCTATATCGCACTCCATATCCACTCACTTCAAAAGTGCCCTGATACTGGTTTCCAGTCTTGGGATCGGTGACAATTCCAGTGTATAAGGCCTTTGTGAGATTAAATTCATCCTGAACTACTCCTTGAAATGTAGTTCCTGCCAATCTTCCCTGGTACTTATAGGGTGTCAATTCACCGTCAGAGAGAATCGGCGAAGTCAGAACGCCATTGAATGAGACAATCGGAATGCCTTTAAAGTCAACATAATAATGCAGACTTCCATCGTTACGTGTTCTTACTTGTACATAATCTGACTTGTATACAGGAACGTAATTAGGATTATTATTAGTTCCTAAGTTCCGCGAGTAAGTTCCCGTGTTGTCTGTATCAATACGAGTAGTGCTTTGATTGAAATTGGGATTAATGCTGGGAAGTTGGATAGTGCCTGATAATGTCCCAGTGCTTTGGATTGTAATTTGAGCAAAAGCACTTGTTCCACCTAAACCGATGAAAACTGCGGCTAAACTGCTGCTGCTAACAACTGCACAACCCAATTTAGTAAATGAATCTAATTTCATGAAAAATTTGCTCCTTTAATTACCTATGAAAAAAATACGCGTAGGTTTAGGCACGATTTTTCTTTGCTATAACTGGATAATGAAAGCATCCGATACTGAATTAACCAGTATCTAAACAGCGTATTTAATTACATTTACATCAGTACAAAATTAAAACCGGAAAGTAGCTCTTAATGTCCCAACGACTAATGCATCGTTAGCAGAATTGTGATCGGGATTGAAAATGACGAATAAGCCGGGAGTCAGGGCGATATTGTCGCTCAGTTGGGCGCGGTAAAAAACTTCTACGTGAATTGATGTGTCACTACGTCCGCCTGCTGTCCCCCTATCAGAAAAGTTGGGAAAATTTAAGCCTTCGGGTAAAGTACTAGAAGTAATTTTGGGCGGTTGTCCAACGAGAACGCCCCCTAAATTGCCAGAACGCAGCAAGTTGGTAAAAGCCGCGAACACCATCCAGTTGGTAGTTTCCACACTTCCAGAAAGATTGGATGGTTTGGAGAAAGTAAAGCCACCCCAACCGCCCAACTGCAAGTTAGGGTTAATTCGCCAAGCAACGGTAGCACCAATTGCTTGAGTATCGAAAGCTGTAGGATCTGCAAAAGGCGAAATTAGTTGAGAATCGCCGATACCACTTCCCAGTAAACCATCTGGGGAGTGGGAATAAAGATAATGTACGCCGACATCAATGTTATTAGTGGGTGCTAAACTTAACTGAGCGCCAGCAGTAAATCTACCGCCAAATAGTCCGCCTTGCTTGATGTTGCCAGGAAAACTGGGGATTTCTGCACTATAAACGCCTTGGAAACTGATGCGATCGCTAATCTGCCAGTCAAAGCCTATACCACCAGTGCCGTTACCAATATTTAAAATCGGGTTCCGCTGACCAAATAGAGAAATTGCACCGTCGCTAGAACCTTCTAAAGGGCTAATACCGCGAAAGGTGTTGATGGGGTTGACTCCCGCCGTACCTACGACGATTCCCAAGTTTTCCGAAGCCAGAAATCTATAAGATAAGTCACTAACAACTAGATTGTTGTCTGTATTTGACTCGAAACCTAAGCGTCCCATATTGGTGGATAGCAAAGATGCAGTAGAACCTAAATTCCCCGCAGACAGCCCTGTTAACAGCAAATCTCGCCCTGTGAACGACGTTGCTAAGGTTAGTTGGGCGCTACTTGTGAAAGTCAGATTGGTTTTTCCCTGGCGTTCAGGGACTCCATCTCTCGGAAACAAATCCACATCAGGGCTATTGGTTCCCTGAACGCTAAAAATAGCTTGACCAAATAATCTGGTAGTTGTGGAAAACTGATTCCCTTGTAATTCACTAGTTTGGTTTTCCACAGCCTCGACACGTTGCTGTAATTGTTGCAACTCTGCTTTGAATTCTCCTTGCAACCTTTGCAGCAAGATTAAATCTTCATTATTAACAGTATTAATTTTATTGTTAGCGATTGCTTCGTTAATCTTCTCTAAACAAGCATTTAAACCCGCCGCAAATTCATAACGGCTAATGGTACGATTCCCCAGATAAGTACCATCAGCATATCCCGCAATGCAGCCATAGCGTTCTACCAAAGACTGCAAGGCATCAAAAGCCCAATCGGAGGGTTGCACATCTTCAAGTTGCGACACTGAGGTGACTTGAGACATTGGGTTGTCTGAGTCTGGGGGATGGGGAGATAGAGAGAATTCTTCTGTGTTTTCCTGGTTCTGTACAACTTCGATTACAGCTTGAGTATCTTTTAATTCAGGTAAGTTAGGAGAACTTATAAATTGAATTTTTTCTCTACTTTTTTTAAGTATATTTTCGTACTTTTTGTTTGTAGCTGATGAAGTGGTTATATCTGGCTGCACAAATTCAGGCGGTGTAATTTCAGCAGGTGATACAACTTGAGATAAATTTTCCTGTGTTGACTCCTGCACTAGATTGTCTGAAGTAATTACAGGCTGTTCTGGTAAATTGAGGGCAGAGATTGGCGCTGTTACTAGCACACTCGCCATCAGTAGACTAATATCACTCATGGTATTTCATTTGACTTGCACCACTATTTCTTTTGACAGAGAAACTTGGTGTATATCAGGAAGGTTTATAAAAAAAGAGTGATAAAAATTACTAGAAATGAGCGAGGAGTTTCAGGTTTCAGAAGGCAGTCTCGATGAAAAAATTTCACAGCCAAGTATGAAAGAGGGATTAGGGACTGGAGACTGGGGACTGAGATTGTAACTTATACATTTTTCAGAAAATATTTCTTTGGGTAGTAGAGTTATCGGCTGAAAAAGCAAGATGGTTAACGCAGGAGGGTAGGTAGAATGCGTCAACTGATTATTCAAGTGCCACGGGGAAACGGAAAAGCTGTTATCGATATTGCTAAATCTCATCACGGCACAAATCTGGCTCGATTAGAAGGAAATGCAGAAGAACCGATTGATGTGGATTGATGTGGTGGGTGACACCTCTAGTTGATGTCAACGTGCTAGAAACCCCTGCTATTAGCTAATAATACCAATTATCTAAAATCCAATAGCAGATTCAAATCCATAAATTCTGATGAAATCTGACTTTCTCAATTACGAATTACGACTATGAGTAGTTAAAAGTTTTCCAAAAAAACAATCCCTAGAAAGAGAATGCAGCGAAATCGATTCAAGTGCTTCAGGGTGAAATCGCAGCGTTGCGGCAGGAAATTCCAGAATTATTGCATCAGAATTTACAGCGATAACATTAGCAAAGATTAATTGGTGAAGAAATTACATGAATGCAGCAATCTCCACAGCTTGGGACAAGGTTCAAAGCATGATTAACGGGTTCATAGCTTTAGTACCGAACATTGTCTTAGGCTTAATTGTCTTCATTTTCTTTTTGTTTATTGCTAGCAGAATTAAGGCATTGGTTAAGCGGTTAACTCGCAACCGTCGCTCCGCTCGGAATCTGGGATTAGTACTGGGAAGGTTAGCCCAAGGGGTAACAGTTTTGATTGGCTTGTTTATCGCCCTTTCCATTGTAATTCCTACATTTAGAGCCGGTGATTTAGTGCAACTTTTGGGAATTAGCGGTGTTGCAATTGGTTTTGCTTTCCGCGATATTCTACAAAACTTCTTAGCTGGGATTTTAATTCTGCTGACTGAACCTTTTCAAATTGATGACCAAATTGTTTTTAAAGGCTTTGAGGGAACTGTTGAAAATATCGAGACACGCGCAACAACAATCAGAACCTATGACGGTCGGCGAATTGTGATTCCTAACTCGGAATTATTTATCAATTCTGTCACGGTGAATACTGCCTTTGACAACCGCCGATTAGAGTACGATGTCGGCATTGGCTACAACGATGACACTGATCTAGCCAAGCAGTTGATGTTAGACGCAATGTATAGCGTAGACGAGGTTTTAAGAGAACCCGCTCCTGATGTACTGCTAATGGAACTTGCCGAAAGCACAGTCAACATCCGTGTGCGTTGGTGGATTAATCCACCGAGAAGGATAGACTCTCTTCAATCACGGGACAAAGTACTGTCTGCAATCAAGAAAAAGTTAGTCGCCAATGGTATTGATTTGCCCTTTCCAACTCAACAAATTCTATTTCATGACCAAACCGAAGAGACAGATGGAAACCGCTCCCATCAGCGTGAAGGTTGGCCATCTGGTAAAGGTGAAGTACCAAAACCCCGCCGGATCAGCGATTCACTCAGGTTACTTGCTCAAGAGCGTTTCTCACAAGATGGCAACAATAAGGTAGATTCTAAAATTAACGAAAAATGAGAAACGTCAAGTTAAGCAAACTTTGGGATCAGATCCACTCAAGTTACTGGTTTATACCATCTGTCATGGCGGTAGCATCTCTTGCTCTGGCTTTCATTATGCTAAGTCTTGACCGCACAGACAAGGTGGAAATTGATTATTGGTGGATATATACTGGTGGAGCAGATGGAGCGCGATCGCTACTCGGAACTGTTGCAGGTTCGATGATCAGCGTTGCTGCTACAGCTTTTTCAATTACAATCGTGGCGCTTCAGCTTGCTGCTTCCAACTTTGGCCCCCGCTTACTGCGTAATTTTATGCAGGATACGGGTAATCAGGTTGTACTTGGTACATTTATTGGAACGTTCATCTACTGCTTACTCGTACTGCGGACGATTCATGGAGAAGGAGATGGATATGAAGAGTTTGTGCCACAACTTGCGGTTACAGTCGGCACTTTACTGGCAATTATTAGTATTGGTGTATTGATTTATTTTATTCATCATGCTTCAACAATAATTCAGGCATCTTATGTAATCCAAAATGTTAGTGAAGATTTACATTCAGCAATTGAGCGGCTATTTCCAGAAAAAATTGGGTGTGGTGAATCAGAAGATAGCCTTGGAGTTGAAGAAATTCCAATGTCTTTTGAGGAAGAAGCTTTACCGATTCGAGTTAATGGCACTGGTTATTTACAAGCTATAGATCATGAAGAATTGATAGACATTGCTTGTAAACATAATTTGCTAGTACGTCTTCAGACTCGACCGGGAAAATTTTTGGTTCAAGGTGGCGATTTAGTCTTAGTTTTCCCTGGTGAAAAAGTAAATAAAAAACTTACCAAACAAATCAATGATGCCTTTATTTTGGGTAAAGAACGTACAGAGCAACAAGATGTAGAGTTTCCAATTGATCAACTAGTAGAAATTGCTCTGCGTGCCATTTCTCCTGGAATAAATGATCCATTTACTGCTATTCGCTGCATTGACCGAATTAGCGCTGGATTGTGCCACTTAGTTCAAAGAAATTTACCTTCACCCTACCGCTACGATCACAATAAAATATTACGCATAATTGCCGAAGGAGTAGATTTTCAAGGATTGGTTGACCGTGCTTTTAACCAAATTCGGCAGTATGGAAAGTCGGATGCAGGAGTAACTATTAGGTTGTTAGAAGCTATAGCTACTATTGCCAGCTACACAAACAATAGTAAATACTGTCAAATCCTACAATATCATGCTGAGAAGATTTTGCAGGATAGTCATGAGGAGCTATCACAAGAACAAGACCGCAAAGACGCACAAGAGCGTTATTCTGCCGTAATTAAAACTTTAGACTGCAAAGGTGCTATTAAAAATTGGGATTAATCAAAAAAAATTAATTAGTTTGGATATCACAATAAGCTTGCTTACACAATTATCAGCAGCGCTCGTAAATATCTGCTTCTAAATTATCAACCAAAAACAGCACTGGTAGAAATTGCCCTTGTGATCCCAATTCCCGAAAATCCTGATACATATAGATTTATATAGGAATCCGCTTTGATTTCTGAACTAATTTGCGTAGGCAGGCAATAGG
>NZ_JBDNJQ010000085.1:0-34611 GCF_051172895.1 Nostoc sp. CALU 1950
GCAAGATTTTAGCTCATACTGTCTGTTTCTGGCTTAATCGCCACAATTGTGACCCTCTTCAGTTCGACGATCTTGTTACAGAATATTAAGTCGCACATCGCGTAAGCATACAAAATTACATCGGCTATCTGTGCCGCACTAGTAGCTTTTTCGACATCCTTAGATGATTCATCTGGTTGATCTGAGAAGCCGGGAAGGTCTATCAGGTTGCAGGCTTGTAGCAAAGGTGAGTTAATATAGACAACAGCTGCATGAGCCGCTATATTCTCATATTCTCCATGTACTCCATATTTTTGCAAAGTATCGAAACTTCCTGCGTGTACACAATAGTTTTCACAACGTTCTTGGTTATCTAAAAGTAGTAAATCGATAATTTGTTTACCTTTTTCATCTTTTAGCCAAAAATCCTCATTAACAATCAATACATCTTCTTTGCACCATTTGGGACGGTCTTCTATATGACGGACAAATGTAATTACTCTTGTTGCTGGCTGATAACCAACTGGCAAATTTTTACTTCCCAACAAAGCGTTTGCCATGTGTGATTTACCAGCGTCAAAGCCTCCAGTCAAAACAACATTAGGCTTTTGTTTATACAGTTTAAGCTGCTGTTGGAAATCATCGGGGGTAGCTGGCGGTGTTGGTATATCTAGTTTGTCTACAGGAGGAGTAGCATCAATGTACTGATCCAGTAAATTTAGTTGGCGATAAAGTTCAGTGTATGGAGTTCCTGGATTAATTCCTTTGAGTGGTGGGATCGGTGCTGACATAGCTGTAGCGAGGTCAATACCTAATATTTGCAGCCATTTCACTAAAAGCCCCATTGGAACGGTATCAGGAGCTTGTTCATAAAGATTTATTTGTATATTAGAAATATCTAGAGAATTAGCAAGCTCTACTTGACTTATCCCTACTGTCTGACGATATCCTCTTAGATCAATATTCATTGCTGTATCTTCAATAATTTCGATAATTTTATTTATACATTTTTAGTATAAAAATATATAAATAGTCACTGGTAATTACCCGTATTATTAGAGCAGATGTTCCGAGTTAAACCAACACTGCTATAAATTAGGTATCGTGCATGTACCCAACCTGCGTAGATTTTGTTGGGATGTTTTTTAATGAACCTATAGCTTATAAAATAAGTCCAGATGGTAGCCGTACTCTACTTTACTATGGGGAGATAAAAATCAATGCAGACGACCAATACCACGTCATCCCCCGCACAAGACCGAGTGAAGAATAACTGGGAATTTACAGAAGTATGGATAGATCCAATGTTATCCCCTCCATATATTCTTTTATTGCTTTGCGATAGTGAAGATAACTGTCAAGTTTATGATCCGGCGCAGGGTTATAAAGTTGTATTTTCTAGTAATGACTATAATACAGCCAAGTTATGGTTACTAGAAGATGAGTATGAACTAATTGAAGGTAGGCTTTTAGCTGCGGAGTTAGTCTGATTTATTAGAGAGTTATGAGAAAAATTTAACTAAGTCAAATTCAACAAATATTCATCTTACTTTGTGTTGGTTTGCTCTATTAAACCAACTTATAATTAGTACACACTATGAACCAAGGAGCGGGAGCATCCACTTTCGGCGGATCTACTTTTTTAGATGAACTATATAGTAGGGTTTTTGGAGTACCAGAATTATGTTTCTTCCAAAAGTGGATGCTCCCCAAGGAGCAAAGACGTGTAGCTTAATTCATCAGATAAAAACAGAAAATTTCTGTTATTTTACCTTTCTCAACAGAAAAATTTAAACCTCCAGGGCTGGGTTCTTCAACTATGTAATTTAAATTAGTAACTTTACCATCTTGAGATATTTCAGTTTTTCCATAGGTTCTAATCACTTTTGATTGTCTGTCACCTACTTTTACTCCATCTATGGTGGAATATTTAGAGCTAGTTGCTTTGATTTGATAAACAGTAAAGTTACCTGGTTTAGCACCTTCATCTAAATCAACTGTGATGCCTGCATATTTCAGAGTACGAACTTTACCAATAGCGGCTATAAAGCCATTTTCTACTTTTACAGGTTTACCTAAAATTTTTCTGACTTGTGCCTCGGACATAGAAAGTTTCACTCCACCTATTACTAGACGTTCAATAGTTATTCCTGTTGATTGATTATTAGTATTCTGAGAAATTTGATAGTTAGTGGTGATAGCGTTTACTTGACTATGGGTGTAGCTAGTCAAGGGAATAACAAAAGTAGCGATGCCTACGGCGATCTGCGCCAACGCCAACGAAATTTCTCTTAACATAATTGCATACTCGACTATTTTATAGTTACTAAGCTGTCACATCAGCCTGTGTATCAGTTTTATCACATGCTTTCTAGCATGTCTTTATCTCCAATCAATCGACTGATTCAGAATCAGACCCGAAGTGTCTTTAAAATGGGAAAATATAAATAATCATTGGGAGGGATCAATCGTCATGAGTGTGATAGTTGCTAAGTGGACGATTGACGAATATCACCGGATGATTGACGCTGGCATTTTGAGCGATCGCAAAGTTGAACTACTTCATGGAGAAATTGTCGAAAGTAATTATTAAGTGCAAGTTTACAGAGAATTTGTGTTACTTGTTATGGAGCTATGAGCCTTCATTCGTTATTTGAACAGTGGATTGGCTAGATTGGGCTAGATAGATACCCGCTAAAACTACAGCAAAGGTTGCCCAGTCAAATAAACCTACTTGTTCTGAAAATATGAACCACGCAAAAATGGAAGCTAGGACTGGTTCTAGGAGAAGTGTGACGGCAACGACGCCTGAAGAGATTCTGCTGAGACTATAAGCCAAAAGCCCCTGACCCAATACTTGGCAAAAGAGGGCTTGGAAAATGATGAAAAACCAACCTGTCCAGGAATAGGGTAACAGTCTATCTTCAAGGAATGGGAGGACGGGTAATAGAAACATTGTTGTAACTCCACAGCGCCACAGCATGATAGTTGCGGTACTAAATCGGGTTCGGAGTTTTTCTATCAGCAGCATACACGTAGCCATGAAAACCGCAGTTAGTAACGCCAAGGCATCACCTATTATTTGGTCATTTGCAAATTGCACCTTATTAAGTTCAAATGCGATCGCTCCTCCCAAGGCTATGATTAGACCAATCACAAATCTGTGATCGAAGCGGCGACCGAATAACAGATACCCAGCTAAAGCAACGAATAAGGAGTTTAAATTAGACAGTAAAGCCACGTTGGCTACGCTAGTTTGACTCAGCGACCAAGCCCACAAGAGGAGGTAGGTTCCAGCAGAGGTTCCCATTGCCAACAATAGCCAGACTTCTTGTCCAGTAAACGGCTTCTGTTCTATAGATTGGCTATCGGACTGTTGGTAGCGGAAAGCCTCAAGTCCATTCCACAGCGCAAAGACAACTGTTGCAATCCAACTGCGATGAAATACTACAGCATTTGCACCAATTTCTTGTTGACACAATTTGGTTAGAGATGGGGCTAAAGATATGGGAATTAGAGCAAACAATAATGAGGCCGTTCCTAATAAAGCTGGTGTTTCGGAGAATTGTTGCTTTAGTAATGACAGTTTGAACGTCATACTTTTAACGAAAGTGTTAACTATATTGTTGACTGATTCCTGGAATGGGAAATGAATAGCAGCTTGGCTAGATACGGCTAAGTATAAACCTATTAAAACTACAGCGAAACCTATCCAATTTGAAAAAGTTAATTTTTCCGAAAATATTATAAGAGCGAAAATGCCGCTAAATACTGGCTCTAATAAATGCACTAAGGAGACAACCACAGAAGAAAACCTGGCAAGGCTATAGGTCAAAAGCCCATGACCAAAGACTTGGCAAATCAGGGTCAGGGAAATGACCCAAAGCCAACCACTGACTGTAGAAGGAAAAATTTGATCCTGAGTAAACAAAAGTATGGGGAAAATGACTAAAGCCGCGATCGCACAGATCCACAACTGGATTGTGTCAGGAGAAAATTTTGTTCGTAATTTTTCTACAATCAGCAGGTATGCACCCAAGAAAATCGCAGAAACGATCGCAGCCAAGCCTCCTTGAACTTCGTCTGTAGCGATTTGCAACTCTTCAAATTCAATAGCGATCGCTCCCCCAAGGGCGATGATCATACCAATGAGGAATTGCCTCTCAAAACCCTGACGAAATAATAGCCACGCCCCTAAGCTGGTAAATATGGGGGCCAGATTGTGCAACACACTAGAAATCGTGACGCTGGTTTGAGTCAGCGACCAACCCAAACAGACTAAAGTAGCTGCCCAAAGAATACCAGCACCTAGCAATAGCCATAGATCCTGACTGGTGTATGGCTGCTGTTCTACAGGATGAACTAAGGAAAATCGCTGCCGTATTACCTTGTATCCATTCCAGAACAAGAAGACCACACTAGCAAGCCAAAAGCGATTAAATACAGTGGCATTGGGGCTGAGTTCAGTTTCGCTTAATTTCATAAAAATAGAGCCAAAAGATATAGCACCTACACCTACAAATAATGAAGCGATCGCTATCTTTGTTTGATTGGATACATTCATTAGGAAATTTAAATTCAATTTTTTACCAATAAATAATTAACTAATATATAAGCAGTCAAATTCTCGGCGAAGCTAAAGGATTTACACTGTTATTAATTAAATTAACTGTTTTTTACCTTTTAACCCAGCCATTGATCTTTTCCATAATTAATCCATTGTTGCACAAGAGCGATCGCGGATACAAGAATCACAAATGATAGGTTTTTATATTTTCTTTTTCCCGGAAAACAACAATATAAATAACCTAAAGCTAGAAAAAAGAAAGGTACTGCAAATATATATCTGCCTAAACTCGCTAGGCGATTTTGTGTGAAAAATACAATTAAAGCATTTATTACTGAAAAATATACGCAGAACCAAAATAGATAATTATTTTGTAAGCTATTGGTGAATTTAGAGGTAATTATTTTCTTTTTTGTACCTCGCCAATAATTCAACATATACGCTAATACTAATAAGGGCGGGTATAATATTAAAATATCCCAAATAAATATTTTTGGAATAAATACCAATAATTTATGGTTTTTAGATTTACAATATATTACGATAAAAGAAATTATTAGAATCAGAATTGGTAGATATAAACCTAATAAATCAAACAAGGGAGATTTAGGTAAAAATAGTAAGTCTAAATTTAATCCTAATGTTTTACCCCATTGTTTTTGATCGTGGAATGGCGCGAAAAAGTCTCCTCGTGATTGGAGACATGAAAATCCATAAATAGAATATCCAAATATCGCTGAAATGGATATTGTAATCGTTCGGAAAAGATTACTTTTACTTGTTTGTTTTGTTAACAGAAATATTGTTATTAATGAGAAGAAGCAAGCGAAAATAATCTGAACTAATACTGGACGAGTTAAAGCCATTAAAATGCTAATAACCGATAACAGTATTAATTTGATTTTTTCATTTAATTTGTTTTCAGGTAAAAGCAGCCAGATTAAAAAAGTTCCCAGTAGAGAAAACAAGCTTTCTGTATAGCCTATAACGCGAAAAATTGCCATAGGGTTAACGGTGTAAGCAAGGGTAATTGTTAATGCCAAAAGTTGATTTTTTAAAGCCTTTTTAAATACCCAAAATACTAAAGGAGTAGATATGCAAAAAATTGCTGTAGCTGTAATTTTAAAATAATTTGCATATTGTTCTAGATTTTGGGGATGAAATAGGTGAGTAATTATAAAACCCCAAAGAGGATAAAAAGCAGTACAAGTATTTTGCAAAGCCATATTTGCATAAAGTCCTATATCCCAGTAGTAACTTTTATGTGGTAATTGAGGGGGAGTTATACGGGGTAACTGAGTGGGAGAAAAGAACTTATAAAAAGTATCTGGGAAAATTAGCATCCCCACAATAGCGCAAAAAATAAAAGCACTATAAATAGTTATATAAGGCGTTAAATATTTGGGAAAACTTACTTTTTTCATTTGGCTATTTTATCCTTATCTTTATTTGAATTAATATATTATTGAATCAACTAATTAATTAAAACCTCTAAAGTAAATAGGTAAGAATAAATCAAACTAGATTATGTAATGTAAAATTAATGAAATTCATTCTTAGCAAACTGCTCCAGCACTTTTACAAGTTCTAGAGCAGCTTACTACAAACCGACTGGGAAAATTTATCGTTGGGATAAGGCAGAATGGAAGAGAGTTTTTACCTAGTTCATCTTTCTTTACGTTATTAGGTTTTATTGTGCCTACCTACTAACCAACCCAGCGCTCTTGGGCAAATCCTACAGCTATTTTGGCTAGTAGTGTCACAAAAACGCCTAGTATTAAATATCCCTGGCGAGGATGGCGAGATAGCAGCACACCAATGGCTATATTTAAAGGCACAATACCATAGGCGAGACGGCTCAAGGAAATAGTGCCTCCAGAGGCTAGCAGCAAACCAATACCACAAAAGCCATAAATAACTGTAACTGGGGTCAGTTGCGTGCGTAAGCACCACAACACATAGCCACCACCTAAGACCATAGTTAGGTTGAGCAAGTTATTAATCCACTGTTCGCTTGCCAGAATCAACAAAAATAAAATTAAAGTATAAAAGCCATAGAATAATTTCACAGAACGAAAATGTTGACGGAAGTGCCATAAAAGATAGCCACTGACAACAATCACCCCAAACAACAAGAGATACCAAGGGTCTTGAATACCGCCAGAGGAGTTATGAACCCAACCAAATTGCCAATTTTTTCTGCCAACTGCAATTTGCATGAGCATATTTAACCAACCCTGCCAATCAAACCCAAAGGAAGGTCGCCATCCCCTTTGTGCTTCGATAAAAGCTAGAGGGTTGCCAAAATAAATCGCACAATACAAGCTGAATAGAAGTATGCCAATAGCGGTTGTAAAACTTGCTATGTAAGCTATGGGTGGTCGGCGTTCTTTCCACGATGCGATCGCCAATGCTGGAATTAGTGCCATACCTGTAGGACGTGTTGCTGTCGCCATCGCCCCCCAAAGGGCAATCCAGCCATACTGTTTTTGATCAAATGCCCGCAAAGTCGCCGTACTCAAAAACAAATACAGGCCCTCTGTGTAAATCACCCCCGTAAACATAGACGATGGATACAAAGAAACCACAGCAGTCACCCATTGCGCTGCATTGATGTCATAATGCTCCTTAACCCAAAAGTACAAACAGTAAAGCGCTGCGAAAAATGCCAAGTTGTTGACTAACGTGCCTGCTAATTCAAACGGTAAGCCCAACTTCATCAAAACCCAGATACTTAAGGGAAATAGGGGAAAGAAAGCAAGATTGTGTTGCTTGCCGTCATTTATAAATTCATAGCCAGAAGTAGCGATCGCTCGATAATGCATACTATCCCATGCATCAAAAACCCCCCAGCCAAAACGGGGCAAAAATTCTTCTGCTGGTAACGGTAGTTTTGGCGCAACCAGCAACATAACAGTCCAGATGAATATTCGACTGGCAAACCATATTGCTGCTGGAAATAGGAAATCATTTTTCCATAAAACTTTTTTTATAACTATCTGAACTTTGACCATAAGGTTGAGTGCTTCAACAAACTCCTTTATATATCCTTTTACCTATGGCTGTAACACAGCGATTTATGAGTAACATATTGCATATTAAATCCTCCATCAAAATAATTAACAAACTCGACAGATTAAAAATTACTTAAAAGTGTTCCCTACTTGGTTACTTTTGCCAATTTTGTCGGAATTTATCTTTAAAAATATAGTATTTATAAATACAAATTTTGTCTAGATATATGAAAATTTGTCATTTGTCATTTGTCAAGAGTCATTAGCTAGTTAGTGATTCTCTCCCTTGTCCCCCTCATCTCCCCACTCCCTCTCTTGGAGTCAGTGTATCGATTATAGTGATTGCTGTTATTAAAGAGTCCCCAGCAATTTATAGTGGGAGTTGTCTGTAAATCCTTAAGCAATTGTGAAAGCGATTACTCTTGTTGGTTCCACTGGTTCTATTGGTACTCAGACTTTAGATATTGTCACTCAGTACCCAGATCAGTTTCGGATTGTGGGATTGGCAGCTGGGAGCAATGTCGAAATGTTGGCTGCCCAAATTCGGCAGTTTCGACCGGAAATAGCAGCCATTTGCTCAGAAGCTAAATTACCAGCCCTCAAAGAAGCTATCATTGACCTCAATCCTCAACCGATTCTACTGGCAGGTGATGCCGGAGTGATAGAAGTTGCCCGTTACGGCGATTCCCAAACCGTTGTCACTGGGATCGTTGGTTGTGCTGGTTTGCTACCCACGATCGCAGCTATTGAAGCTGGTAAAGATATTGCCTTAGCAAATAAAGAAACCCTGATTGCTGGGGCCCCTGTGGTTCTACCCCTAGTCGAAAAACATGGTGTAAAATTACTCCCAGCCGACTCCGAACATTCCGCAATCTTTCAATGCCTCCAAGGTGTGCCCAAAGATGGCTTGCGGAAAATTTTGCTCACTGCATCTGGTGGGGCTTTCCGCGACTGGGATGTAGAAAGGTTAGCAGATGTAACTGTTGCTGACGCTCTCAAACATCCTAATTGGTCGATGGGACGGAAAATCACAGTAGACTCTGCTACTTTGATGAATAAAGGACTGGAAGTAATTGAGGCTCACTTTCTGTTTGGGTTGGATTATGACAATATCGAAATTGTCATTCATCCCCAGAGCATCATTCACTCACTGATTGAATTGCAAGATACTTCGGTTTTAGCTCAACTCGGTTGGCCAGATATGCGCTTACCTTTGCTGTATGCTCTATCTTGGCCCGATCGCATCTACACCAACTGGGAACGACTAGATTTAGTCAAAGCTGGAAATTTAACCTTCCGTGAACCAGATCACCAAAAGTATCCTTGTATGCAGTTGGCTTACGCTGTGGGTAAAGCTGGTGGTTCCATGCCAGCGGTGTTGAATGCTGCCAATGAGCAAGCTGTGGCTTTATTTTTAGATGAAAAAATTCGGTTTTTAGATATTCCTCGGTGTATCGAGTGGGTGTGCGATCGCCATCAAAATGATAACCGTGCAAATCCCACTTTAGATGACATTTTGGCAGCAGATAAATGGGCAAGACAAGAAGTTTTAACAGCGACTGAAAAGTTAGAAACTCAATCGCGGATAATTTCTTTGCGATAAAATTCTTGACTCAGATACCCAAAAGAGAGATTTTTTGGCTCTTGATCAATTCTTGTTTAGCCTTCAGCCTAATACTGAAGGCTGACACTTAAATTCAGTTGCGGTCAGTAATATGATGTCTGCCAAATCACCTATAATGAGCAGTTTGTAGTGGGGATTTTAGTCCTGATTAAAAGCAGACGTTTTTTATTTAGTTTGATTAACCGGACATGATATAACTTCTATAACTACATTTTTGTCCATCTACTAACATCTCTGGCTCTATTCTTTGCCTGAGAAAGCTATTGATTAGCTGGAGACATTTGTCTTAGGCTTTTGTAATAACAAAACAATTCCTAAAACCGGAAGAATTAAACCGATTAAGAGCATTATTTTAAACCACGTTTTATCTATTATGGTCGATCCTGATAAATATACGCCAACTGTTGTATGAATAATAACAAAAGCATACCAACTATAGATAGAAATTGTAATCCATTTTGCCCACATCTTTTCTTTAAATATTCCAACTATTGTGGCAACCACGACTAAAGCAACGATCGCCACAAAAAATATTGTTGTAAAAGATATTTCATTACCAGCAGCATTATTTTGAAATATCATAATCCAAATTATTGCATTAACTGCACAACTTAAGGCAACTAAACCTAAGTATGCGATGCTGTACAGCTTTGCAACTTTCGTATAAATTTTTGTTACCATACACTTTACTCTCAGCCTTTTGATTGTCAAAAATCAAATAGCGTTAATGTATCCTTCCAAAATATAACTTTTGTATACTGTAACTTTTTATACAAAATATCAAGAGGATATTTTTTAATAATTCTGCCAAATTGCCAAATAAATTGCCTATTCTCTGAATCATAGCCTCATTTTCAGGTAATATAGCATTGCTACTGTTAGATACAAAATCTTAGCTTTAGTATCTATTTAAAACTAGGTTTAGTAGCTTTAGCACTAGTAATTTTTACTTAAAATAAAAATTTACCCTTTCTGAATAAACCCACTATCAGACAAGGGCGATTATTAAGGAATTAATATATATGATTGCTATGTTGATTGTAGCTTGGATTGTCTTCATAATAGTATGGAAGTTGCTGAAAGCAACCGTAAGCAATGCATTGACTCTTGCGGCAATCCTTATTTTATTAAATATTAGTTTTGGTATTACTCCACAAGATATTTGGCAATACATAACCCAGTTTGCTCAAAATCTGTCGCAGATCCAAATTGGCAAGTAAAAAAATACTTCACTTTTGCTAATAAAAAGTGAAGTATAAATCCAATGTTCCTGTAATATTTACAGCCTTTGTTGTTCAATTATTATTTAATACTGAAATTTTAGCCAATGCATCCTTAACACTTGCTGGTAACTGACGCATAATCTTACCTCTTTCACGATCTAAAGCGACTAAAGTAACTTTGGCAGTGACGTACAATTGTTGTCCATCAGTGGAGACAATGGCATAATCCCAATTGATTCGGACACCAGTCACCTCAGCCATCCGCGTTTTTACCAATACTGCCATACCCAATTGAATTGAACGGTGATAGCGCACCGACAGTTCTACAACTGGTAAATCGCAACCGATAACGACTAAATCAGCAAATTCAATTCCTATAGATCGCAAGCATTCAATCCGTGCTTCTTCCATCCAAGCTAGATAAGAACCGTGCCAAACAATACCTGCATAATCAGTGTGATGGGGTTGCACTCTCACAGGATATTCAAACCAATTCCCAAATTCATGATTTGATGGATTGTCAAGAGCGCTAGTTGGCGGTAGTTTTGGTTGACTGGGTTTTTCTTCTGACATCTTCAAATTTCTCAGTACCTATAAATTTTCCAAATTATTGAATAGCATAAAAATTAATTGCGTTGCTGCACTTATTGATTTAATATTTACCTTCCGAGTATAGGGAGTGTTTTGTTATGCAGCCTAATCTCCAGTATGTGAGTGTTGTTACTTTGACTCTACTTAGTTTACTAGGTTTTGGGATGGTATATCCAGACAATAACCAGGTAAGCCAAAATGCAAGGTTGAGGTACAAATCTGGAGAAAAAGCTCAAGCTTTACCCACGAGTAATCAAATATCAGAAATTGCAAGGCTCAATCAAGAAGCTATCAAAGAATCTCGCCAAGGTAAATCGCAAGAAGCATTGCAGAGATTACATAAAGCATTAGCCATCAGCAGAGAACTTGGAGAACGCTCTTGGGAAGCAGTAACATTTAATAATATCGGCAGAATCTACCAAATTCAAAAAAAGTATCCAGAAGCACTTCAATCCTATCAGCAAGCCATATTAATTAACAAAGAACTTGGGGATCTCGTTCGACTTGGCAAAACCTACAGTAACATTGGTTATTTATTCGATATCCAAAATCAACCAGAGTTAGCAATTTTTTTCTACAAGCATTGCTTGATTAATCGTGAAAAAGCTCGCTTGAATCCATCAGCACTTAGCGCAGCACAACCAGATGCTTACAGCATAACCGTTAGCCAGACGTATCGCATTTTGGGTGAAAGATTGCTCAAACAGGAACGTGTTGCGGAAGCACAAAGGACAATGGATTTACTCAAAGTTGAAGAACTAGAAGAATATCTTCAGAATGTGTCAGGGAATCAACGTACTGTCAAAGGTATTAATATAGCGGCAACAGAAAAACCCATTAAACAAAAGTTGGATCAAAGCGTGGATAATGCTGTTGTGCTGGGTAAGGAACTGACAACATTACGGAAAATTCTCCCCAAAGAGCGATCGCTCGAACAGAAACAACGTATCGAGCAATTAGTCTTAAATCAACAGCAACTTTTAAATGGATTTAACGAATTTATTAATAGTCCTTCAGTGAAAGCACAGGTAGAGCAAATTAGCCTTACAGCTAGGCGGCAAAATTTGGAATTGGAGAATCTCAACGAACTTCGGGATAATTTGGCGCGATTACCTCAAAAATCGGCACTACTCTACCCACTGATTTTAAAAGATAGTTTGGAATTGGTATTGGTAACTCCTGAATCTCCACCAATTCATCGTACCGTTCCTGTAAAACGCGAAAACCTCCATCAAACAATTGGTGCTTTCCGCCAAGCTTTAATTAATCCCAGTCGAAATATCAAAGCACCTGCACGCCAATTGTATGACTGGCTAATTAAACCGATAGAAAAAGACCTGAAGCTATCAGGTACACAAACTCTGATTTACGCTCCAGATGATCAATTACGCTACATTCCTTTAACTGCTTTATATGATGGCAAACAATGGCTAGTGCAGCGCTTCAATGTGAATCACATTACATCCGCCAGCCTGACTAACTTAAATACCCCACAACAATCGACTTTGCGGGTTTTAGCCGGTGCTTTTACTAAAGGTAATTATCAAATCAAAGTTGGGAATCGACAGGTTGCTTTTGCTGGCTTACCCTTTGCAACGCGAGAGGTGGAAAGTCTAGCAGCTGCGGTTCCTGAAACTACGAAGCTTTTAGACGATGCCTTTACTCCTAGAGTCGCTGTACCCCAAATGGATGATTATACAATTGTCCATTTAGCGACTCATGCAGCCTTTGTGGTGGGTAAACCAGAAGATTCATTTATTTTATTCGGGAATGGCGATCGCGTAAATTTTAGAAATGTCGCTACTTGGTCACTCCCCAATGTCGATTTGGTAGTGTTGAGCGCCTGTGAAACCGGCTTGGGAGGCAAGTTAGGTAATGGTGAGGAAATTTTGGGCTTTGGCTATCAGATGCAACAAACCGGCGCTAGAGCCGCGATCGCCTCTTTGTGGTCTGTGGATGATGGTGGCACGCAAGCACTTATGAGTGCTTTTTATGGTGTCCTCTCGACTAATAAATTTAGTAAAACTGAAGCTTTACGACAAGCTCAAGTCTCATTAATTACTGGAGACTGGAAGGCAATAAGTCACAATGCACCCGTAGCAGCGGTTAATAACTTTAGTCATCCATACTATTGGGCACCCTTTATTTTGATTGGCAATGGACTTTAGGTGTTTATAGTTCCTCACCTGTGCCAAAGGATGACTTTCTCTTTTAACACCTTCCAGCTAAAGGCTAAAAATCCGGCTCGTGAGGTTATGGCAGATACAAAAATATGCGATGGGCCAACCACGAGCCAATCACCTAATGGTAATGAGGAATAGTAAGAGCGATCGCTAACTAAGCCACCATACCGATTACCAGTTACTAATAATCAATTTTGAATTTGCCATCAAGCCTTAGAACCTTAATACTTCTTAGCAAGAGTTTTAGAGCCTGTATCAGTTTGCATAGATTGCTTGACAAGATTAGCCAGTTCATCTAATTGGCTAATTGCTTCTGCACCTTCTAGCTTCATTAATTCGCGGTCATCCCGCATTTCTGTCCAAGTAATCCCATAATCGGACACTAAAAACCGAATTAGATGGTTATCACCCAAGCTAACCATAAACGATGCACTATTCATTTGGTCGCCACAGGTGTAGCAGGACGCAGGATACCCGCGCCGCTCTAAAACAACCGCCAAGGCTTGCAGGTTCATTACCAAGTCTTGGACGAATTGTCGATGTTGATGTGCTAGTCTCAGAAACACTTTTGTCCTCCAGACACCACAGTCGTTTGAGTTTCTTTTATATTTTCTTTAGATTTTCTCATCCACTGGTATTGTAAACTATTCAATACAATTACTAGACAGATGATATTGAGTCGTTAATTGACTACCTTGTTTAGGGTAGTGTATCGGGGTTTTGAGGGCCGTATCAAACTATTCAGTTTGCAAATACAAAATCTCGGACAGAATTGCTAAATTTAACCATATCTTTATACACTTCTGTCAGGGTAGATTCTTGCAAGAAACGATCCGCTTTAAGAGTAACTTAAATCTAGCACTAGTCAACTACAGAAAAGCTACATATTTCGTCTTTATTGGCTACGTGCAGCCCAATTTACCGTTAGTAGATGCTATGACGTAGTTTTGCATCGTTATAGTTAGTTTTGTTTAGATGTTTAATCTATTCTCTTCCTAACGTAAATTTTGGTATGGACAAATGATTCGGTATACCAAATTCGTTTCTCCTGTACGTATAAAGTTGAGCAAATGACAATGTGAATTTGAAATTAAGTACTTAAAACTAGAAAATCGTGCTTAATACTACTTTGTTACGTGTTTTATAGACAAGTGTGAGTGTAAGCTCCAGGATGGATTAACTCAACACTGACAATACCTAAACTCAGCAGAGTTATGTTGCCATTTAGGCAATATTTATAACTATTTTGGGATTATCCTCAAAAAGTTGTATTAACCAAAGTATGAGAGTTTGTAAAGATTCTTATCTTAATTTAGTTTTGCCAAATTTGACGCAATATATAATATATTTTGATTGATTATTCAATTTGAATAATTGTTTAATATTAAACACTAGATTAACTAATTCGTAATTCTTGGCAAAGAATCATACCAAATTGTCAAATTAGCGGTTTTTACCTGTTTGGGTATAAATCTTCAACTAATTCAATTGCAAAATATTTGAAAAATCCCACCCCTAAAAGGGGTGAGAGTATTAGTAGACTACTTGCCACCAACCAAAAGCTGGGCCGATAAAACGGATAGTTGCCCATCCTACGACCATAAGACCAATGCCTATCCAGGCACCACGAGTAGTCCACGTGACAAATTGTTCGCCTTGAGTTTTTGTGATCGGAACCCAAGACAAGATGCGAGTATCTTGACCGTATGTTTCTCCCAGTGTGCTTTTACGACGCTTTGCTTCACCCATAATCAGCAACTCAAATTCTATTTAGGTTCTAAATTTATTTTGCCAGGAATCATGGCTATAGAAAGGCGATAAATTACATCACCTTCTATAAGCTGATAATAGTGCTTGCTTTTAGACGATCGCACTTTGGTTGACAAAATTTAAATTGGGCATTGGGCATTGATAACTGAACTTTAGGCGGAATTTTCCTCATCTGTATTGGAAAACAGACTGGGATCAAGATAGTTAATGCGTGCTAAAGGACTTAAGGCAGCGAGAATTTGAGCACCGTAGCTACGGTTAACTACACGACTATCAAGCAAAGCTACGATCCCTTGACTTTCTCGGACTGGAGCGATCGCTCTTTGTAATTCATTCAAAGCAGCTGGCAACAAGTATAAACGAAACCAATCTTGATGCGATCGCTTATAAAGAGCTACCCTACCAGCTACCAGGGGATTTTCCAAAGATGGTAGGGGCAAAGTAGCAATGATTAATAGATGGGGTGCTGGTAAGACTCGTTGATGTTCTCGCCAAAATTCCCAACCGCTAACCAAAATACCATTCTCATCCAAACAAGTTTTTTCTACTTGCACCCGCGAACCAAACTCTGAAGCCAGAATTGTCGCAACTTGAGACTTTAGTGGTACATCTCCAACCAAAACAACTGTCAATCCTGGTGCTGTAGCACTTAGACAAACCAGTGTGCGGACTTTGTGAATAAATGCCGCTTGAAATTCTGGTGTGTTAGGTAGAGGCAATTTATAGGGTACATACAGTTGAATTGCTTCCGCTTGACTCTCCGAAGAGAACTTTAGACAAGTTAAATCATCCAAACCCAGGCGCTGTCGGAAAAGAGGAGCCTCAGTTTCCGGCTCGATCGCGCTGCCAATTAAAACTACTGGTTGTCGCTGCCAAATAGGCGAGAGTATTTCCCCTAATTCCATTGGGGCGTAATGCAAAGAAAATAAACCTTGTCGATGGGCAATAGTCGCCCAGAAGAGGGCAGGGGAGGCAGGGGAAGCAGGGGAGGCAGGGGGGGAAAGATTTTCAGCAAGGCTTTGAAATTGCTGCCAGAAATTTTTCCAATTATCTGGCAGGTTGGCTTGATCTAAAGCCAAATACAGACGACTCAAAATTTCTATTTCTGGCTGGGAAATTAGATAGCACTGATATGGATTTGCAGGATGCTGAAAAAGTTCGTGTGTCAGTTCTATCCGTGCTTCGCGAATTGCCTCAGCTTGGTTTGGGCAAGCCAGCATGAGTTGATCCCAATCATGAGGTTGAATATCTTGGGTAAGCTGATGACGCACCCAATCTTCGAGATCATCTACCCCATCAATAATTGTAGGAATGCCTTGAGGAAAGCGATCGCCACCAGCAAATTGTCCTGTTAACCAAGCTTCTGGGGAGGTCAGCAGTAGCCCTTGGAACTCAGCACTAGGCCAAGCGTCACCTGTTCTAATCGATTTATTAGCTGGTAGCCACTGCTGTAGACGGGGAATTTCCACTCGCAGCAGAAGTTGCTGCACCGCTTCTTGAGCAACAATAATTACAGGGCCATGCCACATTAGGGCTGATGCTACGAAACTAGTACGATACCGCCCTTGATAGCCACAAACCGCCCCGACTTGAATTAGGGCGCTACGTCCCAGGCGCAAGGCGCGTGCTACCAACCGTGCCATCGTCAAATGATGGGGCCAGGAAGGGAACCCCGCTTGCGATCGCAAAAAGTTATGTAGTGACAAATGAACTTCTGCCTCAATCACACGCTTTTAATTCCATACAAAGTGACTTTTACTTCCAATTGCCCCACTTCTATTATCTTGTCATTTGTCCTTTGTCCTTTGTTCTTTGTCATTGATCCAAAACTAATGACCAATGACCAATGACTAATGACTAATGATCAATCACCAATACCCTGAATTATGCCAACTTACACAGGAATTTCCAGCGAAGCCTTCAGGCATCCACTAGATCGCCAAGCCGAGCAAGCTTTACGAAATTTACCGGGATTTGATTTAATCGCTCGTAAATTTGTGGAATTTATCTACGAACGCCCTCAATTAGTCTATCTAATGGGTAACACCATCCAAGTCGGGCCGCGTCAATATTCCACTATTTACCAAATGTTTCGGGAATGCGTCCGAGATTTGGACATTTACCCAGAACCTACACTGTTTGTCTCGCAAAATCCCCAAGCAAATAGCTATGCACTGGGGCAAGAAAATCCTTACATAGTCATAAATACAGGGATACTAGACTTACTAGATGAAGCCGAGATTCGGGTGGTGTTAGCCCATGAACTGGGGCATATTAAATGTGGTCATACTATTTTAATTCAAATGGCGATGTGGGCGATGAGTGCTGCTTCCGCCTTGGGTGAATTGACCTTCGGCCTCGGTAATATTGTCACACAAGGCTTAATTTATGCTTTTTTTGAGTGGCGGCGGAAAGCGGAGTTATCGTCAGATCGTGCCGCACTACTAGTTGTGGATGACTTGAATCCTGTAATGTTAACGATGATGAAACTCTCTGGCGGTAGTCACAAATATGCCAATGAGTGTAGTTTACAAGAATTTATCAAGCAGTCAGAAAATTATCAGGCACTTGATGAAGATGGACTGAATCAGATATATAAATTCTTGATCTACAATGGCGCTCAGGGTACGATGTTGAGCCATCCTTTCCCTGTCGAACGCTTGCATTATTTACGGGCGTGGGCAGTATCCGAAGAATATCAGCAAATCCGCCGAGGAAATTATCAGCGATCGCCTGCTTCAGGAGCAGTTAATGTTCCAGCAGAATCTTCCGAAAATCAAACAGAAACTTTACGCCGTCAAATTGAAGAATTACAACGAGAAATCGACAGAATCAGAAGGAATCAGTAGTTTTTAGTACTAAAGGTGGATTTAAATCCCCGACTTCTTTGAGAAGTCGGGGATCTAGGTAGTTCACAAATACTTAGAAAATAACCAGATAATTACTCCAGTTCCCAATACACAAATAATTCCCGCCAAACCAGCTAGGGGTTTTTTATTCTTACCTGTAAACCAATCAGAGGCTTTACCTGTGTAATTAATTAATTCTGCTGTATCTAGAGTAGCGATCGCCCATACCCATCCCGCGTGCAATCCCCAAGCTAAACCCAAATTACCGCTCGCGGCAAAGCGTGCCAACACCAGCACCATTCCCATCAGCCACAATCCAGGGAGTTGTGGTGCTGTTTCGCTTTGCTCCCAAACCAAATGTAGCAAAGCAAAAATCAAGCTAGAAATTGCTGCTGCTACCCAAACTGGGTAATCCTGCGCTAATTCAGTGAACAGGAAACCGCGAAAAACTAACTCTTCTATCCCACCGACTAACAACGCTATCAAGAAAATCGGTAGCAAGATGGGTAGTAGTAACTTGAAATTCGTCTTTTCAAAAGAACACCAACCTAACCAGAATTGCCCACTAAATACAATAGCTAGGCTCACCACTCCCAAACTGAAACCTAGTGCTAAAGAACCAAGAGTTGGAAGATTGCCAACAAAACCGTAATCTGAAAAAGATTTATTAGTCAGCAAAACAACTCCCCAGAGAATCAGGGGAGCTAATAGGTAAAGTGACACCAATAACGGCATCTTTTGCTCTGGCTGCAAAGGTTTAAAGGGTTGCCAATTAAGCAATATTGCTGATACTGCTGCTACTGGCAACCAGCTAACTATCCAGCAAACAAAAAATGCCATCACTATAAATAGTGCTGGTGCATTTTCCATGAATGCTAGTAAGGCATTGACCGAAGGATCAAATAAAGTTATCAAAATAAACAAAAAAAACACGATAGACTCCTTGCATTATAGATTTCTTGCTGATTAATCAAGACTCTACTAAACTTGGTGACTTCTGCAAGGAGTCTAATCGTATTTTTTAACTGGGACAAAATTTTCTCAACAGAGCTACCAGTTTGCTATTAGGGTAAGGAGAAGTTATCATCACCTGAAACTTATCCCTACCATCAGCAAATTTACTCTTCGTCTTCCAAATCTTCGTCTGATTCGTCAGAGTCTATATCTTGTGAGGTCAGTTTTTTATCAGTTTCACCGAGTTGAATTAAGTGAATATGTTTGTATCCCAGTCTAATTTCAAACTCATCTCCAGGCTTTAAACCCATTGCTTTGGTATATGTAGCACCAATCACAATCTGACCATTTTGATGGACACTAACCCGATAGGTCGGTTCACGACCACGACCATCTTTAGGTGCTTCTGGACTTAGAGGAATTCCTCTAGCAGATAGCAAAGCGTCATAAAAATCGGTGAGATTGACACGAACCTGGTTATTCTTAGTAACAGTGTAATAGCCGCACTGTTTAGCTCTTTCTCGGCGTGGTAAAGTGGAAAGTTCTTTTACTTTAGCAAGTAGTGCTTTTCCGGTTAATGGGGCGGTTGCAGTTTCAGTCATTATGCTCAAATTTTCCTTACTCTCTCCAAACTGATAAACGATGTAGTCTTATGCCAGCATTTAGCTTTTTAGCATTTGCATAGAGCTACTTAAGACCCTAGTGTAAAGGGTGAATTCCTGCCGATAGGAGCCAAAAGCACTTCTATTATGGTTGTCCACAACCAATTAGAGGCCATAGTTGCCACAGACATTTATTTTGGTGATGTTACGGCACTTTTAACCATTATTCGCCATCAGAAAGAAAACTATTTTCTCCTTTGGCGCTACTGTAGCGGTGTAACTTTCAGCCACCTTTACAAATTGGTCAGGTTCTACTGCAAATAAGTCGTAGACCTAAGAAATTGCAGGTTTTTCACTTTCAGTGCTTGTCTTTATTGCCAATGAGCAAGTAGAGTTTTCTCTACTCGTCCTCTCAAGCTTTGGACAGCATAGTATTTCAATAGAGTCCTACGGGCATAAGCCCTTTTGTCCTGCCAGTAGAGACGCGAATTTTCTTGTCTCTACATTACGAATCAACAAAGCAGTAGTAGCCGCGCTGATACGGCTATTAATTCTGGTTTTGTCACTTCGTAATTTTATATTAAATACTAGCATGGACTAATAATAGCAAAATAGTTGTTTAATTTTGAATTAAAATTGCTGGTAAATTTTTATTTAAATTCCTGGACTTAAAGAAGAAAAAAGCAGTGGCGATTTTACTAACCCTTTATTGCAAGCGTGAGTATTGCCATCTGGCTTTTATAAAAATTTATATAATTGAGACGAGCAGTTTTGACCAATGAGTTAAATCCAAGATTTTCTTGATTGAGAGTCAGCCAAAAAGCAAAAAGTCTCGCGTGTCCGGGTTTCCCAGTCCTCTAACTTTTCTTTGAAAGTGGTGAGGATTTGTCTTCGGATTATTATCCGAAGGTCAAAAGTGTTCAGAGGATTTTGCACGTCTGTCTATGGGAATAATAAGTCTCTTAACAGATGCCTAGCGCTTGATTGTCAGTACTATATGTTGAACATAGGCTTTTACACTTCTATATAATCAAAAATTCTGTCAAGGGTTACCGAAGCCAGAATTTTCCAACCGAGACTGCTAGACTCAAGTTGACATCAAGATGTGTTGCTAACCTGACATGCATTTAATTTGGATATGATCGCTAGTTCAGAGATGAACCTAAGTCCCTCTACCCGCAAACCCTTTTTCCTTTACATTGCCAAACAGATAAATTCAATGGAAAGCTGCAATTACATTTTTGGCGTTTTATCTTAGAATTTGACAAAAATCTTGTCTACAGGGCTGCTACAACTAAAATTTTAATGGTTATCCTTAAACTAGAATCAGTCCCTCTTTAATCGTCAGCATATTAACACCAGGGTTTGAATTAAGGCAAAAAGAGTATAGCTCACTTTTCGCAATTACCTACCTTGACTGATGATTTTCGAGCCTGGTGAAGCAATTTTAAAATTTTGGTTAGTGGTAATGAAAGTTATTTTTAAGGTAATTCGACAGCAACAAAATTCCTCTCCTGTTGTGCAAACCTACCTTGTGGAGGCAGAACCAGGTAATACAATCTTGGATTGCCTCAATCATATTAAGTGGGAGCAAGATGGAACTTTAGCATTTCGCAAAAATTGCCGTAATACCATTTGTGGTAGCTGTGCTATACGAATTAATGGACGTTCGGCTTTAGCTTGTAAGGAAAATGTTGGCAGTGAACTTGCCAGATTACAACAAATACCATCATCAGAAAGTAAAGTAAATGCCATTGGCGAAATCACGATCGCTCCTCTCGGTAATATGCCCGTGATTAAAGATTTGGTTGTAGATATGAGTAGTTTCTGGAATAATCTAGAGGCAGTTGCTCCTTATGTGAGTACGGCAGCACGACAAGTACCAGAAAGAGAGTTTTTGCAAACACCAGAAGAGCGATCGCGCCTCGATCAAACTGGTAACTGTATTATGTGCGGTGCTTGTTACTCTGAATGCAACGCCCGTGAAGTCAATCCAGACTTTGTAGGGCCTCATGCTCTTGCCAAAGCTTACCGGATGGTAGGAGACTCCCGCGATAGCGATACCGAAAATCGTTTAGAAAGTTACAACGAAGGTACTAAAGGTGTATGGGGTTGTACCCGTTGTTTATATTGCGATTCAGTTTGTCCAATGGAAGTTGCACCATTAGAACAAATCACCAAAATTAAACAAGAAATTCTGACTCAGAAAGAAGCCAGCGACAGTCGCTCAATTCGTCACCGGAAAGTATTGGTAGATTTGGTTAAAGAAGGTGGTTGGATTGATGAACGTCAATTTGGTTTACAAGTTGTCGGTAATTATTTTCGGGATTTAAAAGGATTACTCAGTCTTGCACCCCTCGGTTTGCGGATGATCCTCCGGGGTAAGTTTCCCCTATCATTTGAACCTTCAGAGGGGACGCAACAAGTGCGATCGCTCATTGAATCTGTGCAACAAGAATTAGGGAATAGGGAATAGGGAATAGGGAGTAGGGGATTTTATTTCCCCATTCCCCATTCCCCATTCCCCATTCCCCATTCCCCACTCCCCATTCTTCAACGCGGTTCTTGAGGTATATTCAACGGCCGTCCAAAACGGTCATATACTAAAACATCCCACTGCCCATTGTTACTGGACTCAAAAGCAATCCTACTACCATCAGCGCTAATTGTAGGGTTGCGGACTTCTGCTTGCAGGTTAGAAGTCATATTTCGTGATTGGCGTGTTTCGCGATCGTAGAGAAAAATAGCCGATCGCCCCTGACGACTAGCGGCAAACACAACATAACGACCATCTTGTGAAACACTAGGATGATTTGCGATCGCATCAAGGGAGTTTAAACCTGGCAAATCAACCAAATTACGAGTTACCGTATCAAACATATAAACATCTTGGCTACCGCGTCGGTCAGTAATAAAAACAATGTATCTCCCAGAAATCTGGGGGTTTAATTCCGACGCTAAACTATTGAGACTTCGACCCCCCGGATCAAAGGGATAACTCAAAAGACGAGGGTAGCCAAAACACCCAGTCAGTAAACTGGAGCATAAAAATATAGGTATAAAAAAAACACGTTTCATATAATTTAGTCATTAGTCATTAGTCAATAGTCTCACAACTCCTAACTCTGCCAATTTTAGATTTTAGATTTCTCTTTCAATCCAAGTTGGGCTGGAAGCGCACCAAAGGTGCGACCCAAAATCTAAAATTGTAATGACTTTTAACTCCTAACTCCTACGGAGGTGAACCTATAGTTGCACCATTGGGAATATCTAACTCAATATTTGGCCCCCGATCTAGGACTTCAATATCCCACTGACCACGGATAGCGGTTTCAAAGACAACATAACGTCCATCTGGGCTAATATTTGGTTTTCTGACCCAGCCGCGATAGGTTGGTGTAACGATTTGCGACTGTTGCGTAGCGCGATCGTAAAGCGCCACCACTGCTCTACCTTGATCACTAGTAAGATAAGCAATATAACGCCCGGTGTAGCTTAAGCTAGGACTTTCGGCAATTGTCTCTGCTCGGTTGATCCCCGGTGTGCGAATAAACAATTGCCTCTCCAAATCGTACATTAGTAGCTGCTGATTACCGTTCCGATTCGATACAAACGCTAAAAAGCGCCCATTTCCGCTCAAAACAGGTTGCTCCTCGGTGTAGCGACTGTTGAGGGAAGTAGGCCCTATGGGAACATCGTTAGAACCACAAGATACAAGCAAACTTGTTAAACCAAAAACTAGGCTCCAATGAATTGGTCTTTGGAGCCAAAATGTAGGCGTAAATTTTTCCACCTCAATTGTTTTCCGTCGCCTCTAAACCTACTTCCACACCAACTGTTTTAAATATCGTCATCAAAATCGTTTGAATTATCTGGCCCTTCATTTGGCTTTTCAATCGGATTGTATGGCACATAATCAGTTGGGATCGCATCATCATCTTCGCGCGGTCTTCGAGGAGTTGAGTCAGTGGTGGGACGACGCCTTCTCGGTCTAGGAGCAACATCATCTTCACGACTTTCGGGACGCTGGGGCCCGCTATTACTGCGGCGAGAAGGTTTTCTGACTTCTCCACCAGAAGTTTCCCAATCATCAACTTGCCTAGACGAAGAACCCCAATTTTCTTCTTCAGAGCTTTCGGAAGGGCGATTCACAGGACGCCCAGAAGTACGCCGCCGTGTTCTATCCGCTGGAGCCTGTCTTTCACTACTACTGCCGTTACGGCGTTCTGAACGACGGGGGGGTTGCTCCTGGTAGTAGTCATCACGAGTTGAAATCTCATCCCTGCTACCCCGAATCCGGGCACGCACGGGGCGTTCCTCCTCGTCTTCATAAGGCAATGGATCTAAGTCTGCATCCATTTCCGCTTGATACTTTCTGCGATCGTTATAAGAATAGTTTCTGCTTACCTCTCGCTCATCATCCACAATCGGAGTGTTGCGCTTTGCTTGCTGGGTAGCTATACTCCGCAGACGAATACTTTCAACTGCAAAAAATACAGTTGTACCAACTAAAAGCAGTTGCCCAAATTGCAGAATCGGGTCTAGCCGCCATCCTTGAAAGACGAGAATGAAGCCGCAGAGCAAGCCGACTGCGGCAAAAAAAATGTCTTGATCCCGTGACAATTCTGGACGCACAGTGCGGAGAAAATACAGTGCTGCCCCAGCCACAGCCAGGAAAATTCCTAGAATACTGGCTGAGTTTGCTCCAAAATTTACCTGAGCCAGAAAACTGGCTGAGTTCAGCCCAAAATTTATCATTGCTGTTTTCCCGATATCAAATCTATGTTAGCGAGTCACAATTAAAATCACTACTCTAATTAGGAACGATATATTGAAGCTTCAAAGCTTCTGGCAAAGAAGCTCTGAAGCTATTCACCGAAAAGTAAAAACACCTATGTCTATCATCTACAATTGCGGCCAGTCGCAGAAAATGCTGCTTTTGGTGCAATAAATGTAGATAGCTGACAGACAATCGATTGTGAGAGTTGAATTAACTCTCATAAGCATTATGAACGCTGAATTTTATCTTTTTGGCTAATGAAAATTAGACCAACTGTAACGGGTATCACAACAATTGCAGTACCCCATAGCAGGCTCCAAAGAAAATTTGCTAAAGAAGGCGTCATACTTCTCAACCTTTTTTTACACACTTCATCCTAATTTTAATAGTGTATTACTTTCTTGAGAAGCCTCTGGGCGTTAACTGCCAAACTTAATAACCCTTCTTGCTAGTCATTGATTTAACTACGTGAGCGTGTTTGCTTTTGTATTCCAGAAGGAAGTGACAGCATTTGGTTAAAATAATGATGAGAGTGCTTTACAAAGCTTCAAATTTTTTAGCGATGTCTACGACGGGCTATTCGGCGTCGCAAAGCGTACTGAGCCAGTACAATTCTCCCCCTTTGGGAGAAGCTAGCGCCTTCGCGGAGCGTCTAGTAGAGAAGGGGGTTTTCCCCATAGAGAGACTTGGCGTTAGCAATGCAGGAGCGTCACCCGAATGGCTTGCCGTTGCCTAAATTTTTTCTTTCTTTACAGACAGATAGTAGCTTAAAACGATGACTGGTGTTGACCTGACTGCTTGGATTCTTGGCCCTGTGTTAGGGGTGATGACATTTTTATTTATATTCCGGATCATTCTCACTTGGTATCCGCAAGTGGATCTGAATCGTTTGCCCTTTAATTTGATAGCTTGGCCGACTGAACCATTTTTAATCCCGTTGCGAAAGCTAGTGCAACCTATAGGCGGGGTAGACATTACACCTATTATTTTGGTTGGCATCTTCAGCCTGCTGCGAGAAATTCTGCTAGGTCAACAAGGATTGCTGACTATGCTATCTCGTGTAAATTAGGTTACAGGATATAGGTTACAGGTTATAGGTTATAAACCCTGTTCCCTGTAACCTATACCCTGTAACCTTCCCACTCCCCTAACCGTTCATTTCCTGCACAAAATTTGTATAGACATTACCCTGCAAAAACTGTGGAGTTTCCATAATTTTTTGATGAAACCCGATGGTAGTAGGTAGTCCAGTAATGGCACATTCCCGGAGTGCGCGTTTCATCCGGTTAATAGCAGTAGGTCGGTCTGGTGCCCAAACAATTAACTTGCCGATCAAGGAATCGTAGTAGGGCGGGATTTGGTAATCTGTGTAAACGTGGGAATCAATCCGAACACCAGGCCCTCCGGGGGGGAGATAGCCGCTAATCCTTCCAGGAGAAGGGCGAAAGTCATGATCGGGGTCTTCAGCGTTGATCCGGCATTCGATCGCATGACCCCGTAAAACTACCTGCTCTTGAGTAAGCTTAAGCCTTTCCCCTTGGGCAATACGGATTTGTTCGGCAACTAAGTCTATCCCAGTAATCATCTCTGTTACAGGATGTTCTACTTGAATCCGGGTGTTCATTTCCATAAAGTAGAATTTACCCGATCTATCCAAGAGAAACTCGATAGTACCCGCCCCACTGTAGTTAATGAATTGGGCCGCTTTGACCGCAGCTTGTCCCATTTTCTCGCGTAGGTCTTGGTCGAGAGCCGGACTTGGTGCTTCTTCTAGTAGCTTTTGATTCCGGCGTTGAATAGAGCAATCGCGTTCACCCAAGTGGATAACATTACCGTAGTTATCCGCCAAAATTTGAAATTCGATGTGTCGGGGACGTTCAATAAATTTTTCGATATAAACGCCGGAATTCCCAAAAGCTGCTCCCGCTTCCCCTTGGGCTGCAAGGAAAAGTTTGACAAATTCATCTTCAGAACGAACTAAGCGCATACCCCGTCCGCCGCCACCTGCTGTGGCTTTGATCATCACTGGATAGCCAATATCTTTGGCAAATCCTAATCCTTCTTGCTCGGATTCTACCAACCCCTCACTACCTGGTACTGTTGGGACTCCAGCTTTTTGCATGGTTTCTTTGGCAGTGGATTTATCCCCCATCAGCTTGATAGCTTCTGGAGTTGGGCCGATAAAAGCAATATGATGGTCGGCACAGATTTCCGCAAACCGGGCATTTTCTGCCAAAAAGCCATAGCCTGGATGAATAGCAGTAGCATTGCGCGTCAGTGCAGCAGCAATAATATTCGGAATATTCAAATAACTTTTACTGCTAGCAGGTTCGCCAATGCAAACTGCTTCATCAGCAAGTTGGACGTGGAGAGCATTACGGTCAACAGTGGAGTGAACCGCAACTGTCGCAATTCCCATTTCTTCACAGGCGCGGAGAATGCGAAGGGCGATTTCTCCCCGATTGGCAATTAATATTTTGTCAAACTTCATTTTTTAGTTTCGATATCATTACCAGTAGATTGACATGTTCTCTGATCCAACTTGAAACAACGCTTCCGCATTATTTCAAATTATGACAGGAGATTCGCCACCCTGATTCTAAGCAAACTTGAGATTGCAGGCTTGCTGGCTCTACAGGTCTTACTACACTAACAACATTGCTGCTGTAAGTCTTGGCTAGCCTAGTAAGCTGGGCTTTTGCGTAGGCATACCCCGCTGAACACAGTAGCTCTACCCTTTTTAATATCACTTGTGCATCTGCTAGATTTCTGTCAGCCTGATACCGCCTTGAGAAAATTTATATTTTTGAGCAAGTGAATTTAGATATCACCTTACTATAATTATTTTCTTATGCTATAGTCTATGTTTAGACAAACCATGCGGATGTGGCGGAATTGGTATACGCGCACGCTTGAGGTGCGTGTGGCTTTGCCTTGCGAGTTCGAGTCTCGCCATCCGCATTTTCGCTTGTTTAGTTACAGGGTCAATAGTCAAGGGTCAAAAAACCTTAGACTATTGACCCTTAAATATTTCTCTTATTTCTAATACTTCCTCAAGGCAACTTTACTGTGTAAATGAGTTTGTAGTGGTGACTTTAGTCTTTGTATAAACCACTGAAGTGCTTACTACGTAATAGAATTTGACAAAACGAAAAATTTTTTCCCTATTCCCCACCAAGCAAATTTGCCTTGCCAAATTACTAGTTTTTTATGCTTTTATAGAGATAGGTGAAGTTTTGTAAAAAGCATTGACTATTACTTTTACGCCGACAAACAACCTAGCACTACCGCCAGCTTGGCATCGCCTCACTCCGATTTGGCAAGGAGGGGAGGAGATAATTCAACAAAGTTTACCTCACACTAAATTGGCACCTGCTTGGCAGCTAATGCTTTTGGGTGATGGCTCCCCAACACGTCACTTAGAATTGCTCACAGGTGAGCCTGTAGAAGTAGATGTTATTGATATGTCATTGATTGGCATGGATTTGGATGCTGCTCCTGAGTTAATCCAAGCTGTCCCAGGGCCGCGATTACGGCGACAAGTATGGCTACGTACTACTTCTGGTCAGCGATTAGCGTATGCCACCTCGTGGTGGGAAGCTAGTCATGTAGATGAATATTTGCAAAACCGCTCATTACCAATTTGGGCGAGTTTAGCTCGTCTTCGCACAGAGTTGTATCGGGATGTTCGAGGAATTTATTATGGTGACTCATCAGCGCTACAGTCAGGTTTTGATGTAACTGGGTCTTTTTGGGGTCGCCACTATTTGTTTTGGCATCATGGACAGCCATTAACATTAATTTATGAAGTTTTTTCGCCTTATTTAACCAAATATTTGGGGCCTATGCAATTGAGTACTATTAATACTGAGGCATAGGATTATTTCAACAACATATCTAATTTGTAAGATTGGTAGTCGATACAAAATCTTGCATACTGAATTGAGCTTGGTTAGATAAAGTCAATACCACAGGTAGAAGCTCAGTAAATAGAAGTAATGTAGCTTGCTGATGACTTGCAGCAATGCCCAAGTTAGTTATATCCTCGAAGTGCTTAAAATGACGGATGTGAACTTTCAGAGACTTTCTGATAGAAGCAACCGTTTCAAGGAAGTGTCCTGCGAAATTCAACAAAGCGTGTTAAAAAAGGTAACTAACTGCAAAAACACTGCTTTTGAAACATTCGGGAAGGTTGATTACGGAGTTTAAAATAGAAAAATTTATGCAGTTAACTGCCCTAAATAAGGAGAAGCTTTTTGGTTGACTTAACCAATCAAGCAAGTAATGAGTTTGCAATATGAGGTATAGGTTTCAATGGCACTGCCTGTTGTGTCTGTTCCAATGAAGAAAAATAAGAAACCGTCTCTGGTGCTGACGCTTTCGGCTGCTGGATTATTGATTGGTGCGGGGAGTGCAGCATACTGGTTCACTCAGAGACAACCATCTTCCAGGAATTTGCTAGTAGGTGCAAATATTATTCCTGGTGATGCTCTGTTTGCGGTTTCTCTGACAACAGATTCCCAACAGTGGCAGAAATTGAGGGAGTTTGGGACAAAAGACACCCAAGTAGAACTGGACAAAAATTTAGTCCAGTTACGCGATCGCTTTCTGACTAATAATGGTTACGATTTCCAAAAAGATATTGCTCCTTGGGTAGGCAATGACATTGCGATCGCAATTCTTGCCCCAGCAGTGGGGAATAAACCTGCACCCAAACCAGTTACCACCAATGAAAATGCTGTTAGTGAGCAGCAGTCGATGGTAATCGTATTGCCAGTGAAAAACCCAGAAATCGCCAAAAGGGTTTTGGCACAACCCAAAACCCTGAAACAAGGCAAATGGATTGATCGTACTTATCAAGGGTTCGCCATTAAACAAAGTGAGGGACAAGCAGGGCAAAACTTCTCGGCTGTATTACTAGATGGGCGTTTTTTAGTGATAACTGATAGTCCCAAAGCTACAGAACGAGCCATCGACGCCTACAAAAATAAAACATCCCTAGCTACAACAGGGGGATTTGCTGAGAATTTTCCGAAAATCGCCAACTACCAACCCTTTGCCCAGTTTTACGTCAATGTGCCAGCAGCAGCCAAAATAGCTGCTGCTTCTCCAAACCGCCCTTTACCTGCTCAAGTTTTGGCTCAACTGCAAAATAACCAAGGTTTAGCGGGGACAATGATCTTAGAGCCAGAAGGAATCCGCTTAAAGGGCGTTTCTTGGTTAAACCCTAATAGTCAACGACTGCTGGCGGTAGAAAACAAAGCTGGGAAAATGCAAAACCGCGTACCAGCAGAAACTTTAATGATGCTTTCGGGGGGCAATTTACAGCGGTTGTGGGGAAACTACATTTTAACGTCTCAGAGAAATCCCCTTTCACCGATCGCACCAGAACAGATCAGAGGTGGGATAAAATCGCTTACGGATCTCGATTTAGATAAGGATTTGCTCAGTTGGATGAAAGGCGAGTTTTCCTTATCACTGATTCCTACTACTCCAAAACAAGGTTCACCAGATGATTTTCGTGTGGGTTTGCTGTTCATGGTACAGACAAGCGATCGCAAATCGGCTGAAACATCGATCACTCAGCTGGATGAAGTGATGAAAAATCAATACCAATTCAAAGTGCAACCGGGGAAAATTGGAGGTCAATCCGTTGTTAATTGGGTATCACCTTATGGTACGTTAACGGCCACCCACGGCTGGTTAGATGGAGATATCGCTTTCTTAGTAGTGGGCGCTCCCATCACTGATAAAATTGTCCCCAAACCCAACAACACACTAGCTAGCACTCTTCCCTTCCAAGAAACAGTTCCTACAGAACCCAATCCGACAAATGGTCAATTTTTCCTGGATGTGGAACGAACTGTGAAAAATTTCCCTTTACCAACTCTAATTCCCAATCAACAAACTTTGCTAGCTGCAACGCGCTCAATTGGGATGACATCTGCTGTCAGCGACAGTCGCAGTAACCGCTACGACATTTTCATTGCGCTCAAAAAAGTTAGTAACACGACTACATTGCCTAGTCCAGAAAGGAGTAAGGGTAACTCTGTTAGATAGGGTACTGGGGATTGTGTACTGGGTACTAGGGAAGAAATTCTTTTAAGACTGGTTGGGATCTAAATCCACATACTTATCTTTTCTAGTCCCCAGTCCCTAGTCCCCAATCCCCAATCTCCCAATTTCCAATTTCCCCTGTCCCATGACACTCTAAACATATAGGATCAGAACAGTCAGAAATCCATATTTTAAATTATCCACGGAGAGAACACTTTATGAATCTGGTTGTACTCCAGAACTGGCTGGACAACGCGTCTTTTGCCATATTATTCCTAACAATGCTCGTGTATTGGGGAGGAGCGGCTTTTCCGAATCTGCCTTATCTAGCCGCTTTGGGGACAGCTGGGATGGCGATCGCAAATTTGGGCATTGCGACTCTATTAGGGGCACGATGGATCGAAGCTGGTTACTTTCCCTTAAGTAATCTCTATGAATCCCTATTTTTCTTAACTTGGGGAATTACCGCCGTCCATCTAATTGCCGAAAATAGTAGTCGTAGCCGCTTAGTAGGAGTTGCGACAGCTCCAGTAGCAATGGCTATTACTGCTTTTGCTACTATGACACTACCATCGCAGATGCAAGCGTCAGAACCCCTAGTACCTGCCTTGAAGTCAAATTGGCTGATGATGCATGTCAGCGTCATGATGTTAAGTTATTCTGCTTTGATGGTAGGTTCGTTATTAGCGATCGCTTTTTTGATTGTCACTCGTGGTCAAAATATCCAACTACAAGGCAGTTCTGTTGGTACTGGTGGCTATCGCAGCAACGGCTACCGCTTGCACAAAGCCACTGAACTAATTTCTCAACCATCAGCCCCTGCTGTCGAAAATAACGGCTTTGCTCGTTTTGAAACTAGTAGCAACGGCAACGGTAACGGTAACACTGCCGTTTTGAATTTAGTAACTACCCCTGAATCTCCAGCCGTAGTATCTGCTGAACCTCTTTCACCCCAGCGCCTTAGCCTTGCCGAAACCCTCGATAACATCAGCTATCGCATCATCGGATTAGGATTTCCCCTGCTGACAATTGGCATTATTGCCGGTGGCGTTTGGGCTAACGAAGCCTGGGGTTCCTACTGGAGTTGGGACCCGAAAGAAACTTGGGCATTAATTACCTGGTTAGTGTTCGCCGCCTACCTTCATGCCAGAATTACTCGCGGTTGGCAAGGGCGTCGTCCCGCAATTTTAGCCTCTGCCGGCTTGCTTGTAGTTTGGGTTTGCTATCTCGGTGTAAATCTTTTGGGTAAAGGTTTGCATTCTTACGGTTGGTTTTTCTAAGAACCTCACTAAGACAGTACTGAGTATTGAGTACTTTACTTTTACTCATAACTCAGGACTTAGTAAAATCCCGCGTAAAACTATGGTGAGTTAAGTATTTAAGTTGAAACGCAGAGGGGTGAAGAGTTTTTCTTCGCCCCTTTGTGCAATACACAAATTATTACGGTAATAACCAAGGACTAATGACCAATGACCAATGACTAAATTATCATTTTATTTCGGATGAACTGTTATATCTCTGAAAATATAGATTTATTGACAGGAGATTTTTATGGAAGATGGATTCGAGATACTAAACCATGATGAAGTTGTGTCTATACAGCCGGACACTTTTAATAAGTTAAATATTGCTAAAACTTTTAAAGTCCGTGATTTGATTACAGCAATTAAAGAATATGTTGGAGCAGAAGAAACAGACGAAGTAAATTTGTATACCCAAGGATTAAATTGTGAAGTTTTGCAATTTAGTACTTTGGGATGGAAAAAAGGAAAAGTTAGACTTGCTTTAGAATTTTGTCCTGAT
This sequence comes from Nostoc sp. CALU 1950, assembly GCF_051172895.1. Lineage (NCBI taxonomy): Bacteria > Bacillati > Cyanobacteriota > Cyanophyceae > Nostocales > Nostocaceae > Nostoc > Nostoc sp. CALU 1950. The sequence goes on from NZ_JBDNJQ010000085.1 coordinate 31,997, forward strand.
GAATCTGAGTCACCACTTGATGAAATTTTTCAAAAACTCAAACAAGTAGAAAACTAATATTCAATTACTAAAAGAACCCTGATTTATTTCATAAGTCGGGGTTCTTTTGCGTCTCAATATTTACAAATAAAATAGGATGTGCTGAATTGCTATTAAAGTTTAGAAGGTTACCAATTAGTTAATAATACTTATAAATTACATGATGGCGATCGCTTACAAGTCTACAAGATTATCGCGTTATAACGAAAAGCATTATCCCAAACATAATCAATCACTGCTTTAGCATCATCCAAAGGGAGAATCTGACATGCTCCCTGGCGATCGTAGGTTAGTAAAGGTATTTCTGGTACATTGTCTGTTGTTTCGCTATTTTGAGTTACTTGACCACGAATATCTTCTAGATTGCTCAGAGGCCCTTGAATATCAAAGTTAATCTTAGTGCCTAGTTTATCTTCCATCCAAGTTTCGATACGAGAATCTAATTGTTGAGGGCTTAATGGTGTGGGACTGGTAAGTAAGTGATAGTATGCCAGAATAACTTCCTTAGATTCTTCTTCTTCTGCCAATTCAATAAACATTTGAAAAACACTAGTGTTGTTCGCTAAACTTTTGAAGAAGAGCGTATCAGTAACAAGTTTTTGAAATTGAATTTTTTTATTTTTGTAATTAGTGTATTGCTTAAAGGCAAATCCACCCAAAGCGATCGCTAATGATAAAGTTGCCACCAGAACAGGCATAAAATTTCTGACTTTATCCAACTCTACATCTAGAGATTCAACCAAAAAGGGTACATTTAGTACTAGCAAAATTGCAGCCACTAGCAATAATAAATTCGGCAATGTTCTTAATATCAAAGGAATTGCCGCTCCAATCGCCGGAATTCCAAATAGTAAGCGATCTTTCCAGGTCATACTTGTTTTTACATTGGGAAAGATTAAGTCAACATCTAGTTTAGGAATATTTTTGTAGAAGTAAACATACATCTTACCGGGAATAAATTTTAATTCTTGGATTTTGGTTTTTTTTTCAATAAAGTAAGCCGCTTCTTTAAACTTGACTAATAAAACAATCCGTTCAAAAATATCAATTCTCTTTTCTTCTTGCCAAAAGAAGAACTTTTTCACTGAAATGTTTTTATAACTATCACCCCGGTAATAACAGATGAAGCGGTCAAAATCCTCAAAATTGACTTCAGTTTTCAATTCAATTAGAGATTTGGTTGCCAGCGATCGTTTGAGAATCGATTCAGGTAAAAGAATATAATTAGCCCTTTCAACAATATGCCCAAAAGCTTCAACTACTTTCAACTCCATATCATCATATTGCTCGAATGTTGGTGGAGTTATTGGTTGAATATCTGCATTAGGGTTAAAGGGTATGTAGTTATCTTTGATAACTTCTAAGGTTTTGTGAAAGTGAAAGTGATAGTATGCAATGAGGATTTGGCAAAAATCTTGAAATTTTTTGGCATCATCTTCATCTAGCTGACCATCTTGCAGGCAAAGCTTGATGATATCACTGCGACTGTAGGGAATGAACGCTTCTCTATTTTCGGAAACAGCCATGTTCAAAGATAAATCAGAATCTAACTAGGGTTTGCCACATCCCACGAAAACGGCAAATATTAAACATTATGTCTTCATTGGCAACTAAATTATAGTATTTTGGGTGTTCAATCTCGCAGTTTTTTCTGAGCCGATGGGTAGACAAGGAGTTGCAACCGTGAAGAAGACAGAAGGAAAGACTGATTGAAAAGTGCGATTGCTTGGCATATATCCTGATTCTCTCATTTAAATTGCTATCAAAATTCATCTATAAAATAAAGATGTACTAATAACTGAGGAAGAGTAAACCCATCATGCTAGAGTACAATCCATTAGCTTGTTTGCCCTCATCAGAGGAACTGCCAGACTCTGACGATACGCCAGTGGATAATGAATTACAAGATTTAATTCCCGGTTTACTCAAAGCGCTTCTAGCAATGGCTTGGCCAGAACGCATGGATTGGTTTTTTGGTGTAGATATGGGTATTTATTATGACCCAGATTTACCAGCAATAGTCCCAGATGGGTTTTTGAGTTTAGGCGTAGAGCGATTTTATGATGAAAACCTCCGTCCCAGTTATGTGCTTTGGGAGGAGAAGAAACTACCGATATTAGCGCTGGAAGTGGTATCTAAAACATATCGCGGTGAGTACTCGACTAAGAAAGCAGAGTATGGAAGATTGGGGATTTTGTATTATGTAGTTTACAACCCATTTCGTCGCCGTAAGCCGCGTTTAGAAGTTTACAAATTAGTTAACAATGTTTATGAATTACATGATGGTAATCCAGTTTGGTTGCCAGAAATAGGTTTAGGAATTGGCATCGAACGAGGAACTTATCTAGGCATACCACGGGAATGGATGTATTGGTATAACCAACAAGGACAACGGTTGTTAACATCAGAAGAAAAAGCTCAACAAGCGCAGCAAGAAGTTCAAGTTTTACGAGAACGGTTGCGATCGCTCGGCATAGATCCTGATTCTCTCACCTGAATTGCTATCAAAATCTATAAATGAAATAAATCCCATAATCACGAAGACGCGATAAATCGCCGTCTCTACAAAGGAATGA